>JAHDDD010000090.1 GCA_020629535.1 Saprospiraceae bacterium | reverse complement strand
AAAAGAAGCATAGCCTTCCCGATTTGGTCCCGATACATCGGGATAAATTGGGAGTGGGTGCCTGCCATGGAGGGAAGCTTTAAATCGGGATGATTTTTTGGCTTCGTTTTTCATCTAGGAAAAAGGAATGGAATTATAAAAATTAAATTGGCAAAGTATTAGTGAATGGTGAATGGATTGAATTACTGGACCAAAGTGATCGATCCGGCGTACGCTTTTGAAGTACCATCTATAAAGGCGACATTGGCAATCCAACTGTACACACCAGTGACCACTTGCTCTCCTTTGAATAACCCATCCCAACCGGCTGACTCGTCATTGGCCTTAAATCCTGCACCACGATATATTCGATTACCCCAACGATCATATATCAATAATTCATCGACCTGATCTACTTCAGGACCTCCGTAGACGGTGAACAGATCATTAAATCCATCATTGTCAGGTGTAAAAACATTGGGAACGTATACACGGTAGCGTTTTTCAACTCTGACATCGACAATTTCTCTATCAGTGCAGTCATCAACCGATGTTACTTCTATTTCGTAGCTGATGTTATTGACGGGTTGAGCATATGGGCTAGGACAATTATCACAACTCAATGTGGTCGGATCATCCCAAATTAAATCTACCAGATTGGCGTCATTGAAACCAGGGAATAACTGCACACTATCTCCAAGCAATACTGTATAAGTACTATCGACATAAATCTCTGGAATCTGAGGTGGTTCCATCATACCCGAAACTGAAACAATGCACTCATTCGAATCTTGTACAAACACAGTATACGCTCCACCTGGAAGGTCTCCATATATCAGATCGCTTGAATAACTTATATCATCTAACGAATATTCATAACCGGGTGTGCCGCCACTTACGCCAACGATCTCGATAAATCCCGTTTCAAAGCCATCACAATTTGGATCAACGAAATCAATTTCTGGTTGAATAGGTGGAGGAGCTGTCAACTCAAATGATCCAGTTATGGAGCAACCTACAGCATCAGTTACGGTAACGCTGTATTCTTCATGCGTTAGATTTTCAGCCAATTGATTGGTCTGGCCATTGCTCCACATAAATGAATAAGGAGGCACTCCACCTTGAGCAAACGCATCCAAACTACCGTCATCTCCTGGTTCACCATTGTTCGTGTCACAACTTACGTTATATCCACCAAAATCAGATGCCACCAATTCAAGCTCAAGGACCGGAGGTTCTGTTACTTCCTGCAAGACTACCACATCATTGCCGAACTGATCACTTATATATATTTGGTAAATTCCAACAGGAACATTGGGGATCTGATTGTCTATCAATAAAGGGGTACTACCTTGACCAGTAATACTGGTATTTTCAACATTGGTCCAGGTATAATCCAATGGAGGTTCACCTTGGTCTACTGAAAAAATCAGTGTACCTGTTGCTGTACCATTGCATATGACAGGAATTTGTTCGGGTGTTCCGATTATCTCACATTCAATGACCAATAATTCCAGATTGACCAAACTGTCACATTCTAACTCAGTGGGAACGATACCGCTGTATGTGCCCGTCATATTGTACCCTTCGTCGCCGATGAAAAATTCCTCATCATTGCAAATCCAGATGTCGAGATTTGTCAATGCTTGTGGTAAAACCTCCACTTCGATAAACAATGTGCTATCACAACCATTCGCAAATTCGAACACATCGGTATACACTCCTGTCTCACAATAATCCAAGTTATTGAGTGTGGCGCACTCACCATCACAAAGGACAAAACTATGCATTGAATCTTCTACCTCACGCACCAATATCATCGAACATGTAGGAGGAGCTGCATTGCAAACATTGGCAGCAGAAACACAAACCTCATACTCTCCTACCTCATCGAATGTATGCGTCAATGTACTTGTAAATGATGGTTGGCTCAAATCATTGATGGTCCAAATGAATAGATCTGCTCCTACTTGCTCTTGTGCAAAAAAACTAATGGCTTGTTGAGGACAAATTTCATTTATATGGTCAATCGGACCCGAAGATTCCAAGGGCAATACTTCTGTAGTCCCTTCCAACACATTGAAAGTCCAATTGCAGTTTGCTCCACTTGAGCCATCAATCACCAAGTAATAATGTCTTCCTATAACCAATGGTTCGTAATTACTAAAAGTCTGATTCGTGAATGAAGGTATATCAGTATCACAAGGTGTGATGGCAGTGAAAGTTTCACAATCAAGACTTTCAAAAAATCCAACTTCCAGACTTGATAAACCACCATTGCATTGACCCACTTCAACTTCAATGGTCAAATCGGTACTACCTGCTATGAAAGAAATAAATTGAATATTATCAAAAGTAATCGTACAACCCAAATCAGAGAATTCACTAAACACCTGGCCTTGTGCTGTTAAATCATTGATCCCTGTAAATCCATCAATATCGCAGACCACGCATGCGGTGGAGCAGAAAGATGTCATCTCAGGATTTGGTCCACATGGTAAAGGTTGGCCAAAGGTATTGCCCACCAGAAAGGTCATTGACAGGATAATTGAAAATATTCTCATAATGGTTGAGACCATTCGTTGGTTCTTCTACTATTAAATATAACATTCAGACCACTTCGCTGCAGTGATTTTTGTTAAAAAAATAGATTAAGTCGCCTTTCACTTGAAATAACTGGATTTAAATAGTCCAAATTGCGTCGATTTTGAGCCTTGAAGAAAAATTCTAATTGACCACCGTAACACTACCGACGTAGACCTTGCTTTCATCGTCAATGAAGGAAACATTGGCAATCCAACTGTACACACCAGCCATCACTCTTTCGCCTCTGAACTTTCCATCCCATCCTGAGGATTCATCATTGGCTGTGAAATTTGAATTGAAGTAAAGCCTATTCCCCCATCTGTCATAGACCGAGAAATCATCGATTTGTGAAACTTCCGGTCCACCGTAGACGGTAAAAAGATCATTGAATCCATCATTGTCTGGGGTGAAAATATTGGGTATGTAAACCCGATATCTTTTTTCAACTCTGACATTTACAACTTCTCTGTCAGTACAATCATCCACGGAAGTGACCTCCAATTCATAAGTAATATTATTGAATGGTCTTGCAAATGGATATGGACAATCATCACAATCAAGTGTTGATGCATCTTCCCAACTGTGACTGATCAATTCGGCATCATTGAAGAATGGATTGAGTTGAATACTGTCGCCCAGTAAAACCGTGTATATGCTATCAATGAAAATTTCGGGAATCTGTGGAGCTGTAAGTGTTCCTGTAATTTCTACAATACAATCATTTGCATCTTGAACAAACAAACTGTAGTCTCCTTCCGGCAATTGTTCAAATAATTGTTGATCGCTAAAGTTTCCATTTGACAATGAATAACTGTATAGTGGTGTGCCTCCATCGACATCAACCACTTCGATGATACCTGTTTCAAATCCATCACAATTTGGATCAACAAAATTTATATCACCTTCTATGGGTGGAGGCCCTGTTAACTCATATGAAGCGACGATGCTACACCCAACTGCATCGGTAACGGTAAGGCTGTATTCTTCGTGACTTAGATTTTCTGCAAATTGGTTTGACTGACCGTCACTCCATTCGTAAGTATAAGGTGGAACTCCACCTATCAAAAATGCTTCGAGCGTACCATCATCTCCTGGGGCTCCGTCATTCATATCACAGCTTACATTAAAGCCTCCATAATCAGATACTTCCAGTTCGATTTCAAGGACCGGAGGTTCAGTAACTTCTTGAATCACAACAACATCATTTCCAAAATCATCACTTATGTATATTTGGTATACTCCAGCTGGAACATTCAGAATTTCATTATTGGTTAGCAATGGTGTTGTTCCATCCCCTGTGATACTTGCATCAGCAATATTCGTCCATGTATAGCTTAGAGGTGGTTCTCCTTGGTCGACAGAAAAAATCAATGTACCAGTTGCGGTACCATTACAAATAACAGGAATTTGTTCGGGTGTTCCAATGATCTCACATTCAATAACCAGCAATTCGAGATTGACAAGGCTGTCACAATCAAACTGGGTAAGTACGATTCCACTATAACTACCGGACATGTTGTATGCGCTGTCACCGATAAAAAATTGATCATCATTACAAATCCATACATCAGCATTGGTTGTCGCTTGCGGTAATACCTCGACTTCTACAAAGATGGTACTATCACAACCTCCTGGTAATTCTACGATTTCAGAAAAGACCCCTGTTTCGCAAAAGTCATTGCCATTGACAGTTGCACATTCGCCATCACAAAGAATAAAACTCTCTGTGGAATTTCCAATTTCTCTTACCAAAATGGTAGAACATGATGGTGGGGCGGAATTACAAACATTGGCAGCTATAACGCATACTTCATACGTTCCAACATCATCAAAAGAATAATCGAGGTTGCTCAAAAATGTGGTTTGACTTTCGTCATTGATGGTCCAAAGAAATATATCAGCTCCTGTTTGTTCTTGTGCAAAGAAGGTGATCTGCTGTCCAGGACAAGTTTCGATTGGATGATCTATCACGCCAGAAGACTCCAAGGGTAACACCTCCGTGGTACCTTCTAATACATTAAATGTCCATTGACAATTCGCACCACCCGATCCGTCGATCACGAGATAATAATGGCGACCTATGACGAGTGGGTCATAATTACTAAATGTCTGAGATTGGAATGATTCGATGTCTGTATCGCAAGGAGTAATTGCTGTAAATGTTTCACAGTCTAGGCTCTCAAAAAAACCAACTTCAAGGCTAGGCCAGCCGCCTGTACACTGTCCAACGTCTACTTCGATGGTCAGGTTTGTGCTGCCTGCGATGAAAGCAATGTATTGCATATTGTTAAACTGGGTCGTACAGTCAAGATCCATAAATTCATCAAATCCTTGCCCTTGGGCTGTAAGATCATTGATACCAGTAAAACCATCAATATCACAAACCACACAAGCTGTCGAACAAAAAGAAGTCATCTCTGGATTCTGTCCACAAGGTTGTGGCTGGCTCAGGGCAAGCACAGTATAAAATAGAAAGGGAATTAAAAATACTGTTTTCCTCATTAAGGGTATTTTGGGACCTTCACTTAATGCAAAATTCTAATGCTAAATTGTAAATATAAGATTCTTGGACCTGATTGCTGGGACAAATTTGTGCATTATTCTGGGTTTTGTTGTCGGGACGCCAACAAAATCCAGAAGAGTTGGGGCGAGCTTTGTTGGCATCAGAATGCCAACAAAGCGCGCTCCAACAGCGCCCAATGGATTGATTAGCTTAATATCTTAATCTCCTTAAATCCAGAAGGAACAGCCATGCCATCTATCTTTTTTCCATCGACTTCAATGGTAAATTCATCTAATGGGAAAGAAATAAGATTCAGGTCAAAATGTCTTACTTGAGAAAGGTAATCACCTTCGGTATCTTGGGTGATTTTGATTTGCCCATCTTGATTTTGAAGATTGAATTTCGAATATAAAAATTGGCCTTTTTCGTAATCAAAGTCTTCTTGATTATCTTGATAGAGATAACTTGTGCATTGATCCGAGCCATAATAAATGTCGAGTGTGATCTTACTGATTTCTTTTTCTCCTACATATTGTTGGACTGGCAATTTGGGAATGATAGCTCCTGCTCTGACAAAAAATGGAATCTTATCTAATGGAGCATCAACAACGTATTCAGCCGATCCGTTATATTTTTCTCCGGTCCAGTAATTTATCCAATGACCGGATGGGAGATAGACTTTCTTTTTGTTTGCTCCTTCTTCAACGACTGGTGAAATCAAGATATGATCGCCACAAAGAAATTCATGATCTTTATCTTTGAGCACTGGATTTTTTTGGTCGACAAAACACAATGGTCTCAGCATCGGAGTTCCGAATCGGTGATACTGATAAAAACTAGTGTAGATATAAGATAGTAGTTGATATCTGATCTCTACAAAACGTTTAAACAACTGTGTACATTCTTCTCCAAATGCCCAAGGCTCCTGATCACCATGATCACCGGATGAGTGTACACGACAGAACGGATGAAAGATACCCAATTGAATCCAACGTACCATCATTTCTGCAGTGGGTTGTTCGATGAAACCACCTATATCTGAACCACAGAATGAAACACCAGATACGGCCAACCGTTGGGCTTGTACGTCTGCGATCCAAAGATGCTCCCATGAAGCGATGTTGTCTCCCGTCCATACACTTGAATAACGTTGAAGACCAGAATATCCTGATCTCGTGATGATCAATGTACGTTTGCCATTTCTGAATTTCTTGACACCTTCTGCGGTGGCTCTGGCCATTTGCATTCCGTAGATATTGTGTGCTTTTCTGTGGCTGGTCGGATGACCATCGTAGTCGTGGATGACATCATAAGGAAAAGTCTTACTCTCCACTTCGAACAAGGCCGGTTCATTCATATCATTCCAGACGCCAGCGATGCCAGTTTCTTCGATCAATTCTTTGTACAATCCGGCCCACCATTCTCGCACATCCGGTCTTGTGAAATCAGGGAAGTAACAATCACCCGGCCAGACTTTTCCCTTTACATAATGACCGTCGATGCGTTTGCAGAAGTAATCATTTTCAACGGCTTGTTGATATACAAAATAGTCTTTGTCTATCTTGATGCCCGGATCAATGATGACCATGGTTTTGAATCCTTGATCTGACAATTCATTGACCATTCTTTTCGGGTCTGGAAATTTTTCGGCATCCCAAGTGAAACATCTGAATCCATCCATATAATCTATGTCGAGATAGATGGCATCGCAAGGGATTTGGAGTTCCCGCATTTTGCTGGTGATCTCTTTTACGCGAGATTCAGGATAGTAACTCCATTTGCATTGCTGGAAACCCAAGGCCCACATTGGTGGCATATCAGGTGTTCCAGTCAGTTTTGTATATCTTTCACATACGTCCATTAGGTTAGGACCTGCGATGAAATAGTAATTCATCTCTCCGCCTTGAGCCCAAAAGCTAAAGACGTGCGAACGTTCGCTGCCAAAATCAAAATATGATTTGAATGAATTGTCAAAGAAAATGCCATAGGCTACCCCATTGTGTAATCCGTATACAATAGGTATGTTTTTATATAATGGATCTGTATCCTTTTTATATCCGTACTCATCCATTCCCCAATTACAAAACCGCCTTCCTTTCAAATTTAAGTCTGTTGGTTTGTCTCCCAATCCGTAAAAGGCCTCACCGTCTTGAATGTATTTCGAATTTTGAACGATGTACCCACCGTACTTAGAATGTTCTTCCCAGTGAAAACCTTTTTCATCTTTGCTGATGAGATTACCTTCTTTGTCTAAAATGGCAATAGATAGATTTTCTTTTTTTATTCTACAGCTTACAGATGGTGTGTGCAGGAAAAGATATTCGTTTGTATCTTCTAATTTCAAGTCAACAGATTGGGACTGAAATTTTGGATCAATTGCGTATGAAAAATCCTTTTCAAAACGAGCATCGATAGCATAACGGAACCGAAGTATATGATCAGTCACTGCATAGATTCGCATGGTTAGATCATTTTCGCAAACACATTCAAGATATCCATCCTTTAGTTCGAAGGACGATAACTTATCAGGATGTGATTCTCTTTCTGTATATTCTACTTGTGCGCTTTTCACTTAATGACAATTTTTGAGCGGCAAAAATAAAAACTTCAAAATACTTAGTGTGAATTGTACACTTATATTAGGCCGATTTTGGTATTATCTTTAATAAATGCCCCCTTTTTTACAATGATTATTCCTTCTTTTATACAATATGTATCTGTTTCGATATCTTCTAATCCTGCTCCACCTTTGATATGTACGTTGTGCCCTATTCGGACATTTTTATCGAGAATGGCATTTTGGATGAAACAATTGTTTCCTATACCCAATAATTCATTGTCGGGAAGTTGAGCAAGATCATCTACAGTTTGGTAATAATCATTTCCCATCACTATACTGTCTCTCATGATGGTATCTTTCCCAATTCGGGAACGTATACCAATTACGCATCTTGAAATTTCTTTACCATGACATATACAGCCATCTGAAATCAGACCGTGGGTAATCTGGGTTCCAAAGAATTTTGAAGGTGCCAACATTCTGGCGTGCGTATATAATTTCTTCTGATTGCCATAAAGATGAAACTCAGGCAGATAACCTGTTAGTCGCAAATTGGCTTCATGGAAAGATGAGATATTTCCAATATCTGCCCAATATCCATCATATGGGAAACTGGTCACTCTGTATCTATCAGATTCAACGGCAAACGGGATGATCTCTTTTCCAAAGTCATTGGCACCAGATTGCGCATCGAAAAGTTCATCTAATACCACTTTACTAAAAACATAAATTCCCATCGATGCCAAATAGTGCTTACCTTCATTGGTATACTCTTCAGGAAGAACTGATTTCCATTTGCCAACTTCATCAATATTTGGTTTCTCGACAAAATCATCTATCATTCCTTCTGCATTGACCTTCATGATACCAAAAGCGGTTGCTTCTTTTTCAATCACCGGTATGGTTGCAACTGTTACATCTGCTTTTTGTTTTAAATGGTATTCAAGTAATCCTTCAAAATCCATATTGTACAATTGGTCTCCAGAAAGGATCAATACAAATTCGTAGTCGACATTTGCCAATCTTGGAATGGTTTGCCGCACCGCATCTGCTGTTCCTTGAAACCAATCCTTACTGGTCGCCGTTTGCTCTGCAGCCATGATATCTACAAAGCCGCTGGAGAACATATCAAAGTGATAGGTATTCTTAATATGTTTGTTGAGCGAAGCAGAATTATACATGGTTAACACCACCATTTTTCTAATATCCGAGTTTAGACAATTACTGATTGGAATATCGATTAATCGATACTTTCCAGCAATCGGAACAGCAGGTTTTGATCTTTCCATTGTCAATGGGTACAGTCTTGAACCCACACCACCACCAAGAATGAGTGCTACCGTTTTTTCTGTCATTTCGTCTCTTTTAAAACAGCTTTGTAAAGTTTTTTATATTTTTTTGCAGACTTGTCCCAAGAAAAATCTTCTTCAGTCACTTTATCTCTAAGCTTCTTGAACTTCTTTTGATCACTGTAAAGATTCATGGCTCTATAAAACGCATCTGCGCATCCGTTAGGATCATCTACATCAAACACTATCCCATTGCCATCATCTTTGATATCGGGTACTGTATCAACAAGTCCACCTACATGACTCACGATGGGAATACTGCCATACCTCATCGCATACATCTGATTGAGACCACACGGTTCGAATCTTGAAGGCATCGCAAGAAAGTCTGAAGCTGCGTATATTCGTCGAGCCAATTTTTCATCGTAGGCAATGATCACACGAACTTCATCTCCATACTGATCTTCTAAAACTTTCATGCTGTGCTCAATGTCTTTGTCACCTGAACCCAACACAAAAAGATTGTATTCAAGCTCTTGTTTCTTTGTATCGATGGTGGCAGAGGTGAGTATATCTGCACCTTTTTGTGGCGCCATTCTGCCTATGTATCCAATCAATGCTTTGCTGGAACTCAAACCAAATTCTCTGCAAAGTTTTGACTTGCTTTCTGATTTAAATTCTTTCCAATTGTCCCCATCCAAATGGGTCTCGAGATAACTGTCTGTAGACGGATCCCAAAGGTCATTGTCAATACCATTGATTATGCCCGAACACTTCTTTGATTCAGACTGATACAATTGCCTTAAGGTATCCGGCTGGTTCATCAATTCCTGCATATAATTCGGGGAAACAGTGTTCACCCGCCAAGCGGATTTGATGGCTGTAGCCAATGAATTTATCTGACCATCCCAATCCAGAAGGCCATTGAATCTTTCATCAAATCCAGGCAATAATTTTCGCTGCGACCATGGAAAAACACCTCGATATTGACCATTGTGAATGGTAAAACAAACCGGTTTCTTTTTAAGTGGACTGTAAGCCGCGCAATGCTTTACAAAAAATGGTATCAACCCAGTCATATGGTCATGACAATGCAGGATATCAAATGTTGGAGAATCGTGGCAGAGCCAACTGAGAACCGCTCTTTGAAAACCAATAAATCGTTCGGCTTCGTCTTTGTATCCATGCCCATCTTCTGCTAAATAAATACTTTCTCTATCGAAGAGTCCGGGGATATCCACCACATAAAGGTGGAAAGGAAGTTTCTTTTTTAGCAATTTTTGGATACCATATTTTATGGTCTGATCGCCCATTTGGAAAGTTCCAAATTGGAGGGTTTCAAAAATCTGAGACCTTATCCAATTGGTTTTATATTTGGGGATGATGACAGAAGCCTTTATATCTTGATCTTTGAGATAAATTGGCAAGGCACCGACGACGTCTCCCATTCCTCCAGCCTTTGCAGCCGGGTAACATTCTGTGGAAATGTGTAATACTTTTTTCAAAATCTGTTCGGTTTTAAGATAACACCTCCCAAAGGTGGCAATCTTAACCGTAAAGATTGGTTTCTTCCATGAAAAGAAATGTTCTCGGACTTTAAATTTTCGTCATTTTTCACGCCACTTCCCCAAAGATCACCATCATCGCTGTTGAATATCTCAAAATAGTAGTCTGCTTCAGTATCAGGAATTCCGATACGATAATCTTCACGAATGACAGGAGAAAAATTCAGGACTATGATTAAATGTTCATCTGTAGACTTTCGAATAAAACTGAGTACAGTATTTTCGTGGTCTCCATAATCAATCCATTCAAAACCTTGGGGTTGATAATTTAGTTCAAACAATGACGCTTCAGATTTGAAAATTCGATTAAGTTGTCTAACGGTAGATTGTATGCCTTTATGAGGTTTAAAATCCAATAAATGCCAATCGAGTTGCTCATTTACCTCCCATTCTGATGTTTGTCCAAAATCATCTCCCATGAACAAAAGCTTCTGTCCGGGATGGGTAAACATGTAGGTATACAAAAGTCTGAGATTGGCAAATTGTTGCCACTCGTCTCCTGGCATTTTATAAATAAGTGACTGTTTTCCATGCACCACTTCGTCATGAGACAATGGTAGAATATAATTTTCAGTAAATGCATAAGTGAGACTTCTACTGATGTCATTGTGATGAAACTTTCTATGCACTGGATCACGACTAAAATATTCCAATCCATCGTTCATCCAACCCATCATCCATTTCAAGCCGAAGCCTAACCCGCCTTCATGTACAGGTTTGCAAACACCATTGAAGGCCGTTGACTCTTCTGCAATCATCTGGATTCCAGGAAAGTCACGGTACATGGATGTGTTGAGCTCTTTCAGAAATTCAATGGCAGCCAGGTATTCATTTCCACCATGTTCATTGGGTGACCATTCTCCTTCTTCTCTAGAATAATCAAGATAAAGCATAGAAGCAACAGCATCTACCCTCAAACCGTCAGCATGAAATTTCCGACACCAATAATGTGCACTCGAAAGTAAGAATGATCTGATCTGTGGTCGTTCATAATTGAAAATCAAACTATTCCAATCTGGATGAAAGCCTTTTGATTTTTCTGGATGTTCATACAGTTTCGAACCATCAAATTCTGCCAAGGCAAATTCATCAGATGGAAAGTGCGCTGGTACCCAATCAAGGTACACACCAAATCCTTCTTCATGCAATCTATTGATCAGCCATTTCAAATCTTCTGGATTTCCAAACCGACTGGTTGGAGCAAAAAATCCAGTACACAAATATCCCCATGAAGGATAGTATGGATGCTCCATCACAGGCAGGAACTCGACGTGTGTATACGCCATTTCCTTAAGATAAGAAATCAATTCTTCTGCCAATTCATTATACGAAAAAGAGTAGCCATCTTTCTTCTTCCAGCTACCGATGTGCATTTCGTATACAGATATAGGTGAATTGAGGCTGTTTGTTTCATATCGGCCACTCATCCATTGTGCATCAGACCACTTAAAGTCATCATCCCAAACTATGCTGGCTGTATTGGGTGGCGTTTCATATTTTCTTGCATAAGGGTCCGTTTTGTCTCTCGTCTTATCATCATGACTGGAATAAATTCGGTATTTATATAGTTCTCCTTTTTCCAGACCAGGAATAAATCCTTCCCAAATACCACTGCCGTCCCATTTTACAAAAAGCGGATGATTTGAACCTTCCCATTGATTGAAATTTCCAATGATTTCGACCTTGGTGGCAGCAGGTGCATAGACAGCAAAATAGACACCTTTTTGTCCATCGAGTTCAAAAATATGGCTGCCAAACTTTTTGTACAATTGCAGGTGCTTCCCCGCATTGAACAAGGACAAATCAAAGTCCGTAAAGAAGGTGTAAACAAGTGTTGTATGTGTTTGGCTGGCCATTCTTAACTCTACATTCTTTATAAAGTTAAAAATGTTTGGAAAAATCATGCAATATAATTTCGACTTTATCTCTCAAATTGGTTTTTACAATCAGAGAGACAGCATTCTCTTGAACATTAAGCCATGAAGGGTCATTTAGTAGCGCTCAATGGCTTATTGTAAAGGCAATTTTAAATCATGAAGTTTGCCTCAATCTAGAAAATGAATCTTTTTGATTTTAGTCTTTTTTAATGTCTTAATGGTAAAGATCATTCCGACTTTTTATCTCAAATTAATTACCAAAATCGGGGACAGCATTCTATTAAACATTATGGCATTTAGGGTCATTAAGTAGCTGCTCAATGGTTTATTGTAAAGGCAATTTTAAATCATGAAGTTTGCCTCAATCTAGAAAATGAATC
>JAHDDD010000089.1 GCA_020629535.1 Saprospiraceae bacterium | reverse complement strand
TTTTTTGTGCGGTAGACAAAAAATGAAAATGACAAATGCGATGCATTGAGTTGCTGAAGGATAAATCGAACAAGTAGATTTTTAACAAAAGGCAGATATTACAATTATTTTCATTCCCAATGACACATATGGTCGATAAAATCCGTTATTAACAATGGGAACGATAAATTTCTTGCATTTTCATGCAACATAGCCATTCCTAATTTGATATATTAATATGGTGACTTGTCTGATTTATACAGCCTTGTGGGTCAACAGGAAAAAACCAAGAACATATTAGGCGTAAAGCTTATAGCATATGTCTATATTTGCGCATTAATTTTGAAAAGAAAGCTTTATGAGGTTGTTGGTCATATTTTTTGCCCTTTTTATTTCGACTACAGCACTTAGCCAGCCCGAATGTGACAACATATTCGAGAATCTTGTATTTAAGTTGACCGTGGTCGATCAGGACAATATGGTACCACCTGAATTGGAGCAAGGTGACGATTTCTTTATAGAAGTCGATGTCTGTGGTTTTACTGATATTCTTACCTTTTCTTTTACCCTTTCTTATGATCCCAATGTCTTGGAATATGATAGTTTCAATCAGTTAGGATCACCACTAATTGGAGATGTAGGAATCAATGATCTCGTCACAGATACGGGAAATATCGGATTTTTGTGGACGAATCTCAACGCAGAGGGCCAGACATTACCAAGTCCTTCAGAAATTTTCAAATTGTTTTTTGAAGTTGTAGGAGAGCCTGGAGATGAAGCTATTTTTTCAGCTACTAACAACATCAGCGCAGCAGAAATAAATGTTCAATTGCCAGATGGAACGATCTGTGTTTCGAATGATGTGAATATTGAAATTATTTATCCGGTCAATATTGTATGCACAAATCTTTATGCATCAATCACCAATTGTGCAGCTGATGCCAATGATGGAGAAATTAATTTTGACATTTGTGGTGGGACAGCACCTTATACATGGGAATTAGAAGGAAATCTTACTGGTCCTGTTGATTCAGGAAACGCCGACGATAATACAGGAACAATAACTTTAAATAATTTAGCTCCAGATGATTACGTGCTTGTGGTCACTGATGCAGCTGGTGGATTTTTTGATCAATTTATTACCATTGGTCAGGGTACACCCATTACTGTTTCAGCAGATGTGACCAGTCCTCCTCTATGCAATGGTTTTGATGGTACTATTACCGCTACAGCGGATGGTGGAGACGGAAACTATTCATGGGAATGGTCAAATGGATTCTTTGGTGCACCGGAATTAGACAGAGTGCCAGAAGGAACATATACAGTCACCGTTACTGATGGTGGTGGATGTTCTGCAACAGCTATGGTTTCCATGATGACTCCCCCTTTGCTCGTATCTGTCGGAACCGTAGATGCTACTTGTAATGGGTCTGCAGATGGAGAGGTAACCATTGTCGCTTCAGGAGGCACTCCTTTTGGTATCGCAGAATACAGCTACGAAGGAATGACATCGGATGTTTTCTTTTTGAATAATCTTGATCCGGGAGAGTATCCATTTACGGTCTCAGACCAATCTGGTTGCACGATCGATGCTTCTTTTTCAATTGGCTCAACGTTCGTGCCTGACATCACTGTAGATACGATGGAAAGGATAAAATGTTTCAATGATCTTGGATTTTTTAGAATCATAAATGCCAACCCATTAGGGAGCAGTGGTTTTGTTTTTGTTACCAATCAGGATGGGGAAAACATTATTTCTTCCTCTAAAGCTCCATGTGGATGGATTGACGTACCTGCACCCAATCAAGATGGTGTGCCACCAGGTACTTATACAATAGAATTCACCACAGAAGACAATTGTACTGTAGAATATGAAATGGTGATACCAACTCCGCCTGAAATTTTTGTCGAACTTGTAGATCAAGTTGACCCGACATGTGATGGTGATCCAGGTTCTATTGATGTCGACGTCATGGGTGGAAACGGAGATTTTTCTTTCGAATGGAGCAATGGTGATACCAACCAAAATTTGACTGATCTTGGCCCTGACACATACATTCTTACCGTTACAGACGGTGAGGGCTGTACAGATACCTTGGCCGTAGATTTGATTGGAACCGGCAGTATCGCATTGAATATTACGCAAGATGCGGGTGTTGGTTGTGGTTCTTCCTCAGATGCTGGGGCGCTCACGGTAGACATACAAACCACTGCCACCAATATCGAAATTGAATGGACGAATACTTCAGGTGATGTTATAGGAACAGAAGAATCAATAACAGGTCTGGGTGCAGGAACATATACGGTCAACGTTACCGACCTTGATGGAGACTGCTCTAACACTGCAGAAGCAACCATCAGCGGAGCAGGATCATTCACTTTCGAGCCCATTGTCAATCAACCAATATGCAATGGCGACAATTCCGGATCCATACAACTGGATAACTTGATGGGAGGTGATCCACCTTTTACTTTTAGTTGGAGTCACGATGAAAACCTCGATTTATCACTTGCCCAAAATCTTGAAGCTGATGAATATACAGTAACCATAACGGATAGCGCAGGGTGTGAGCAAGACACGATTTTCAATTTGGAAAATCCTGAAGATTTAATGTTAGAACTGGGTGATGTTATCGATGTCAGTTGTTTCGGAGCCACCGATGGTCAGGCATTTGCATTTGCCAGCGGAAGTCCGGTAGGAGCCATAGAGTTCAGCTATTTCTGGTCCAGCGGAAGTATTGATGATGATTTTGCCCAAGAAGGGGATGCTGAAAATTTGGAACCTGGACAACAATGGGTGTATGCGTTTGATGGCTTCTGTACTTCAGATACTTTGTTTTTTGAAGTGGGAGAACCCATTGGTATTGAACTCGACTCAATGGCTTCAGTCATTGCGGGTCCTACTTGTATAGGAGAGAGTGACGGTATGATTGATATTGTCGCAGTTGGAGGAACTGTAGCAGGAGATTATGAATATGATTGGTCTGATGGTGAAGAAGGTTCAAGCAGAGCAAATCTTGCAGGAGGAAACTATGAATTGACCATTACCGATGACAGAGATTGCGAACAAGTATTTCAGTTCAATCTGCAAGAACCTGATTCGTTGGTATTGGAAATTGATCCTTTCTTAACAGTAGGCGTAAATTGTGCCGGAGATAATTCTGCCATCATTGGTGTCGCAGCCAGCGGAGGTATTGGTGAATATACTTATACATGGGATCCAGAAGTATCGGATGAAAATATAGCCTTTGATCTTGGCGTAGGCCAGTATGTTATAACAGTAACAGATGGAGCAGGATGCACAGCATCTACGAATTTTAAAATTGAAGGATCTTCTGCTGTTGAGGCGGATGTCCTACCGGTCATTGAACCAGATTGTTCCGGAGGTTCGACCATGTTGTGTCTGGATCAACCATCAGGAGGCAACGGTTTTGGATATGTATACTCAGTAAATTTAGGCCCGAATATACCTATCGATTCATGTCTTGAAGTTTCGGCCGGTCCATATTCCATTTCGGTTTTTGACAGTGAAGGATGTGGCATGTTGAACCCTATTGAATTGACTGTAGAACAACCTGATCCAATCGGCGTGGTCTTGAATTCTGATCCTATTGATCAAGTGTTGGAACTTGGTGATAGTACCGGAATGATATCAGCCATCATTACCAGTACCAATCCGATCGTTGACATTCAATGGTCTTCCACAGTTGGAAGTTTTGATTGTGCAAATACCTCTTGTTCTGATATAAATATTTTTACTTCTAATCCTAGTTTCTATGCAGTCACAGTTACAGATGCAAATGATTGTACAGCCATCGCAGAACTATTCATAGATGTAAAAACAACAAGAAATGTATTCCTTCCTAATATATTCACACCAGACGACGATGGTTTCAATGACTTCTTCACTCCATTTATTGGTTCAGGAATTGAGATCGTCAATTACTTCCACGTATACGACCGTTGGGGGAACCTCATGCACCGAGCAGAAAATATTGCCCCGGGCTCCGAGCTAGATGATGATATCAGATGGGACGGAAACTACAATGGACTGGAAGCTCAACCCGGTGTCTACGTTTTTATAGCTGAAGTCGAATTTGTAGATGGTGAGGTGATCGTTTTTAAAGGAGATGTTAGTTTGGTACGATAGATTTTTTTAAATCTTAAATTTTTAAATCCTAAATTTTTAAATCTTAAATCTTAAATCGTCCTTCAAATTCGTCCTTCCAAATTCGTCCTTCGTCCTTCAAATTCGTCCTTGGTCCTTCGTCCTTCAAATTTGTCCTTTGTCATTCTAATTCGGTTGGCTCCGATATCTTTGTCTAATTTCTTACTTTTACTTCATGCATAAAATTAAGGAGTATTTATTTGATCCTAGTTTGGGAAGAATTGAAGAGCAAGGGAAAGATCAATATACAAGTCCAGAAGAAATAGAAATCCAATCTCGGTACTCTGCAGAATTAAATAGAGATTTAAAGCATTTGGGCTTTGTCTCTGGTGTGGCTCCTTATTTGGGTGGTCCCTATGCAAGTATGTATGTCGGAAGACCCTGGACCATTCGTCAATATGCCGGCTTTAGTACGGCTGAAAAGAGCAATGAATTTTACAGAAAAAATCTCGCAGGTGGACAGAAAGGACTGAGTGTTGCATTTGATCTTGCTACACACAGAGGATACGATTCTGATCACCCAAGGGTGAGTGGAGATGTAGGTATGGCAGGTGTAGCCATTGATACGGTGGCAGATATGCAAAGACTTTTTGATGGCATACCTCTAGATCAGATGTCTGTCTCGATGACCATGAATGGAGCTGTTATTCCGATCATGGCATTTTACATTGTCGCTGCGGAAAGACAGGGAGTTGAAATGTCGCAATTGAAAGGGACCATCCAAAATGATATTCTGAAGGAGTTCATGGTACGTAACACATACATCTATCCTCCAGGACCGTCGATGAGAATTATTTCTGACATCTTCGAATTTGCTTCAGCAAATGTTCCTAAATTTAATTCGATCAGTATCAGTGGCTATCATATACACGAGGCCGGTGCACCCGCTGACCTAGAACTCGCATACACCTTGGCTGACGGATGGGAGTATTTGCGAGCTGGTCTGAATGCTGGTCTGAAGGTTGATGAATTCGTGCCTAGGTTTTCTTTCTTTTGGGGAATTGGGATGCAATTTTATATGGAGATTGCTAAGATGCGTGCAGGAAGATTGCTTTGGGCAGAAATTGTGAAACAATACAATCCACACAATGCGAAGTCAATGGCTTTGCGAACCCATTGTCAGACTTCAGGATATAGTTTGACTGCTCAAGATCCATACAACAATGTTGCCCGAACCTGTATTGAAGCGATGGCAGCAACTTTGGGCGGCACTCAATCATTGCACACCAATGCATTGGATGAAGCATTGGCATTGCCTACAGACTATTCAGCGAAGATTGCAAGAGAGACTCAAAAATTTATTCAACAAAAAAGTGGGGTTACTGATATTGTTGATGTCTTTGCAGGCTCGCATTTTATTGAAAATTTGACTGGGCAGTTGGTTGAAAAAGCAAGAGCACACATTCAGGAAATCGAAGAATATGGTGGCATGACCAAAGCCATTGAAAAGGGCATACCAAAGATGCGCATCGAAGCAGCCGCCGCAAAGAAGCAAGCGAGGATCGATAGCGGGACCGAAAAAATAGTGGGTGTCAATATTTTTAAAAATCAACAAAATACTGACATACCTATTCTTTCCGTCGATACCTCTGAAGTTAGACAACAACAAATTGATCGACTCAATCATGTGAAGTCAAACAGAGATAATGTCGCAGTTGAAAATGCTTTAAATGCGATCACCCAAGCGGCAAATGACAAAGGGAATTTACTTGAGTTAGCTATCAATGCAGCTCGAAATGATGCCACCCTCGGTGAAATTTCTGATGCTATGGAGAAAGCATTTGGAAGATTCAAAGCCAAGCATAATTTGATTTCCGGCGTGTATTCAAACGAAATAAAGATGGACGAAAACTTTGCACAAGCCAGAAAATTGGCAGAAAAATTTCAATCCACTTTTGGACGCAGACCAAGAATCATGATTGCAAAGTTAGGCCAAGACGGACACGATAGGGGAGCGAAAGTCATTGCCACCAGTTTTGCAGATGTAGGTTTCGACGTAGACATAGGTCCGTTGTTTCAGACACCAGACGAAGCTGTGAAACAAGCCATTGAAAATGACGTTCACATCATTGGGATATCATCATTGGCAGCTGGGCATAAAACTTTGGTGCCTTCGACCATCAAATTATTGAAAGAAAACAATCGAGAAGACATCATCGTGATCGTCGGTGGCGTAATTCCGCCCCAGGATTATGATTTTCTATTTGATGCAGGAGTCGCCGCAGTGTTCGGTCCTGGAACAGTAATAAGCAAGGCAGCCATTGATATTTTAAATATCATGTTGGAAGTATGAGTTGGCTTTATATCTTATTGGCTGGAGTAGCTCTTTTCTTTATCTTGGTTTTTGCATTTGGATTTTTACTGTCTGCTGACGGATACGACGGTCCAGTGAGTGATCATTTTGACGGTAAGAAATTTAAAAATCCAAACAAGCTTGAAGCCCAAAATATTGGAGCGGTATTCAAGTTTTTACTCAATCGAAAACCGGAACCTTGGACCGAGAATTATGAGCGCTTTGTTCGGTCAGAACCAATCAATGCAAATGGACCGAAAGATAAAGTGCATATCATCTTTGTTAATCACAGTACCTTTTTGATTCAATTTGCTGGACTCAATATTTTGACCGATCCTGTATGGTCAAGCCGCTGCAGTCCTTTTCAATTTGCCGGTCCAAAACGCATGAGACCTCCGGGTATACGTTATGAAGATTTGCCTAGGATAGATCTCGTTTTACTAAGTCACAATCACTATGATCACTTCGATAGTTCGACATTAAAAAAATTGAAGCATGATCACGATCCAACGTATATTGTACCCTTGGGTGTAATGAAATTGATGCAAAAATATGGCATCGACAAGGTAGTTGAATTGGATTGGCATCAATCGAATACCTTTGAAGGTGTTGAATGTTTTTCTGTGCCAGCCAATCACTTTTCTGCAAGAGGCATGTTTGATCGAGACCGGACACTTTGGTGTGGGTTCATTCTCTCATCAAAAGATTATAAAATTTATTACGTTGGAGATACTGGCTATGGCGATAATTTTAAAGAGATACCCAAAAAATACGGAAGCATTGACTTGAGCTTGATACCGATTGGCGCATACAAGCCTGAGTGGTTTATGGGTCCTATCCACATTTCACCACCACAGGCAATACAAGTACACAAAGACATTCAAAGCAAACAAAGCATAGCCATGCATTTTGGTTGTTTTCCATTGGCAGATGACGGGATGGGTGTAGCAGAGGGAAATTTGGAAAAAGAAATAAATGCATCAGGCATGGATCCGAAGTTATTTTTAATACCAGAAGAAGGCGAAAGTCTTTATTTCGATTGTTAAAGTAAAAAATCAGTTTCAGACATGAAGAAGACAGCCTATTTCGGAATCAGTCTTTCGAGCAGGAAAGATTTTGACGAAGAAATTAGGGTCGTCAATAAATGTCTGAAGAGTTTTGATGTGGCATTGAATGTGTTTGTAGATAATCATAATTTTGCGAGCCATGAAGATCGGAAAATGAAGGAAACCGCATTGAAAGAAATAGATCACTGCGATTTTTTGATTGTTGAATTAACAAAGAAAGCCATTGGAGTAGGAGTGGAAGTAGGATACGCCAAAGCGATGAATAAACCAATCGTATACCTCAAAAAGAAAGACGCCAAATACTCTACAACCGTGGGTGGAATTTCAGATTTTTTCATCGAATACGAGGACCTTTTTGAATTGGAAATGCAGATCAAAGAAACCGTGAATTCAATCGTTTCAGAATTAAAAAAATGACGACTCCTTTATTTTTACGAAACCCCAGAAATGTATTTCTCTTTGATGGATTTGGTGCCATCGTAAGTGCTATGATGGTCGGTGTTGTCTTGGTAATCTTGAATGAATTTATTGGGATGCCGGTTCGAGTTTTGTATTTGATGGCAGGTTTAGCAGCTTCATATGCCATCTATTCTCTTTCTTGTTATTTTTTCTTTCCAGAGAATTGGCGATCTTTTATGAAAGGAATTGCAGGATTGAATCTCTTATATTGTTTGGTTTCAATATTTTTTGTTGTAAGTCATTTTGAATCTCTTACTCAATTGGGAGTTGCGTATTTTGTGGTCGAAAAAATCATTTTAATATTGATCGTAAGATTAGAAGTAAAAACAGCAACCAGCTAATTCAATGAGTCAGGAAGGAATCAGTTTGAACAAATACATCAGTGGTAAAGGACTTTGCTCAAGAAGAGAAGCTGATAAGTGGATTGAGTCTAGTCGTATAAAAATCAATGGTCAGGTAGCGAAGAAAGGAAACCGAGTTTTTGAAGGCGATTCCGTAAGTATTGATGGAAAAGCATTGAAAGTGGAGGTCAAAAAAGTCTACATCAAATTTCACAAACCAGCTGGTGTCACATGTACGACTGATCGACGAGATCGTACCAATATCATTGATCATATAAAATACAAGGAACGCATATTCCCAATAGGGCGACTCGATAAGAATTCGACAGGATTGATCTTATTGACCAATGATGGAGATATTGTAAACAAAGTGCTTAGAAAAGAAGGTAAACACGAGAAAGAATATATTGTAAAAGTTGATAAAAGCATTAGTCCAAGATTCTTGGAAAGGATGTCGAAACCCATACCTATGTTGGGAACCAAGACCCTTCCGAGCAAGGTTAAAAAATTGAAAAAAGATGTTTTTAAAATTACCCTTACTCAAGGTCTCAATCGTCAAATCAGGAGGATGTGTGAGTTTTGTGGTTACAATGTTTTGACGTTAAAGAGAATTCGGATCATGCACATACACCTGGGAGAATTAAAGGTGGGGAAGTGGGAGTACTTAAGCAAGGAAGAAATGAATGGTCTGGGAAGTCTTTTTGTTATGGAATGAAAGTGGAGGCGAAGACAGAAAAATTGCGAAATCTGAAATTCCGTTGTAGCGTCTATTAGTTTTGTAAAACCACGCTGAATTCCATTGATGCAGTTCGGCGGATGGATAAAAATACATTACAAAAAATTATAATATGTATATTTGCGTTTTATTCACTTAAAATCAGAATAAGATGGCAGTAATGAAAGTAATTGAGTTGTTATCAAACTCACCGAAAAGCTGGGAAGATGCTACAGAAAGAGGCATCAAAAAAGCATCAAAATCATTGAATGGTATCAAATCAGCATTTGTACAAAGTCAAAGTGTGGTTGTTGAAAATGGCAAGGTGACAGAGTACAGAGTAAATTTGAAAGTGACTTTCCAGGTGGGAAGCTAGCTTTTTACATCGACATTTGCTATCGCAAATGTCGATGCAAAATCTAACAAAGTATTAAAGAAGGCAACCTGTGGGGTTGCCTTCTTTAATACTCCTATATGAACACTAGTCACTGAGACGATATCTTACCAATACTATGGTTTCGAATTCTGCAGTTTAGGCAATGTAATCATTAACCTAACGCAATGTTCAAGCCAACGCTCACCAAAAGAAAAATTGAAATAGGTGCAGGGAAAAAACCAAGAAAAGGGTTTTTCACTTGTGATATCAGGAATCTCCCAAACGTTGATTACGTATGTTCAGCAGATCAACTGCCATTTGAAAATGATTCTATAGATGAACTCTATTCAAGACATGTTATCGAGCATTTTTCATTGAAGGAATTTCTCAAAGTGCTGCAAGAGTGGAATCGTGTGCTCAAATTAGATGGAGAGTTGTATATCATTTGTCCTAATTTATTGTGGCATCTTAGACAGATACTTGATGGAGAGCATGGTTCATTTTATGAAAAAAAATCAGGGAGCAATCATCGTTATTGGGGCTTCGGTAGTCTATTTGGCTGGCAGCAAGATGAATATGATATTCACAAATTTGGATACTATTTTGAGTTGCTAAAAGAAATTTTACAAGATTTAGGATTTCATAAAATAGAGGATTTAACAAATTCAGGTAATGGCTTGGAAAATGAGCCATGGCATCTGGAAGTTCGTGCGAACAAAAAATGTAACTCCTCTGATTACAAGGATAGCTTTTATTATAAACATTTTGATGTCAGTCACTAAATTAATGAGGAGTCATCAAAAATTAGCGTAATTTATAACTACGCAATTAGGTTGCGCAATAGTGTCATTTCTTTGAATCAAAATTCATAAACATGAAAAAATTCACAGGACACGATCTCATCGCGAAAGGCTACAAACCTGGGAAATGGTTTAAAGATGCATTGCTAACACTCAATGCTAGAGACATGACCGAAAATGAAATCACCGCTTACCTAGATGAAAATCAACCTTCGACCATCGATCCACACACAGAATATATACCTTATCATAAAAACATTGAAGCAGAAACTGAAGATGAACTTTCAAATGTTGAAGCTGTATTCAGAACCATGGACGAGTTGATGAAAACACCTACTGTTTTGAAAGGTGCTGTGATGCCAGATGCGTGTCCTACAGGAAGGAAAGGTCAGATTCCAGTTGGAGGGATCGTGGTAACAGAAGATGCCATTCACCCTGCGATGCATAGTGCAGATATTTGTTGTAGTGTGATGCTGACTTCATTTGGAAAAGCAGATCCAAAATCTGTGCTGGATGCTGCGCATTCCATCACACATTTTGGTCCGGGCGGAAGATCTGATCGAAAGTTCAGCCTACCGGCTGAACTTATCGAAAGAATGAAGTCAAACTCATTTCTGAATTCAGAAAGAAGTCTTACCCTTGCCAAAACACACCTCGGAACTCAGGGTGATGGAAACCATTTTCTGTTCATCGGTAGATCAGAGCAAACTGGTGAAACCATCATGGTAACCCACCATGGTAGCCGAGGCTTTGGAGCCAACCTTTACAGACAAGGAATGAAACTGGCTGAAAAGTACAGAAGACAAATTTCTCCGAAAACACTGAAGACCAATGCATGGATTCCATATTCTGAAGATGAAGGAAAAGAGTATTGGGAAGCGCTGCAACTCGTCAGAGAGTGGACGAAGCTGAATCATGAGGCAATTCATGATGAAAGTGCTAAGATCGCAGGCATCGATCTTCATGATAGATTTTGGAATGAGCACAACTTTGTTTTCAAAGATGGAAACAAGTTTTATCACGCCAAAGGCGCAACACCACTGGATGATAAATTTGTTCCTGATAGTCAAGATGGTCTTCGTCTTATTCCACTCAACATGAGCGAACCGATACTTGTAGTTAAGGGTGAGACCACAGAAAACAACTTGGGTTTTGCTCCGCATGGTGCCGGTCGAGATATCAGCAGAAGTCAACATATCAGAAACAACTCTGACAGAACCATAGAAGAAATCTTTGCAGAAGAGACCAAAGGTCTTGATGTAAGATTCTTTTCTGGAAATGTAGATATCTCGGAGCTACCAAGCGCATACAAGCATGCCGATAAAGTGCAGGAACAAATGAAGAAGTTCGGTCTTGGCGAAGTGAAAGATCGTATACAGCCGTATGGTTGTATTATGGCAGGAAACTGGAAGCGTTAATTGACAAGTCAATTACCGCCTTCCAGTGTTGGTGAGTGTTTAGTTGTGAATGGTGAATAGTGATTCCATAACTCAAGAGGCTGAGAGATTAAATGGATCTGATAAGAATGATTGCCTTGTGGCTTCCCTCAAAATATTCACTCACCACTCACCACAAACCATTCCCAATTCGCCACTCACAACTCACCACTCACAACTCACCATTCACCACTAACTGAAACTTGCAACGTTTGCAAATTTCCAAGTGTTACCTAAGAAACCAATGATTGCAACTATGTCTCGTTTCTGTCTTACCTCCCTATTAGTTGGGCTTTTTGCCTCTTCTTTACTGTGTCAGGAATTGTATCTGACAGAGGTTAACTTGCCTGAACGGTATAAGCATGATGAAATAGAAATTTCAAAAGAAGGACATTTTTATATCGAAGTTGATACCACTTATCATGTCTCTTATGATGAAGGAAAGACATGGTCTCCAACTCCTCCTGGACATACATTTTTGAATGCAGCATCAAGGCCAAATTCGTGGGAGCATAATTATGATGGCAGAATTTTTAAGAAAAATGGAGATGTGGTAGAAATATATGATGACAGCATATCTGACTGGAAATGCATTCATGACTTTGGTACCCACGTAAAAAAGATAAACGGGTGTGGAGGTTATCTGTTCGTTGTCACAAGCGGGAAGACAAGTAAGATGAACTATGATGGTGAAGTGTTGGAAACTTACCCTACAGAGAGTCGAATCTATCACTACAATGATGATAATAATTTGATTGTTTATTCAGAAAGAGAAGGTGGTGAACATGGACATCCTGATTGGATTGGGCAGAATGTTGAAAGAGTCTACATTGAAAACGAAGATGGATCGACAACCAAAATATTTGAACAATGGGTAGATAAATTTGAAAGCACATACGTGAAGGGTGAGTATTTGTATGTGGTGTTCACATCCAATGCCTCGTGGGGTGCTTGGGGATCAAATAATTTGAATAATAAATATGGTAGAATTCATTTGACTACCGGAGAACTTGAATTGATTCCATTTTTTGAAAGATATGCTGGTGGCCGGGAAAGTCGCTACCTTTTTAATACAGATAAAGGCGTTTTTCAGTTGCAAAAATGGGGTATTCAGAAAATAAGTTGGGATCTGGAGCTGTCAATTATACAGGTGGAACATGAAGAGATTAAACAAACCTGGGTTGATGACTTTGATAAATTTGTAGCAGTTGATCCTGACCATTATTTATTGTTCTATAGAAGCGCATCATTCAATTGTCAAAGCAGCTAAAG
>JAHDDD010000088.1 GCA_020629535.1 Saprospiraceae bacterium | reverse complement strand
ATGAAAGGTAAGATACATTACCAACCAAAAAATAGTGAAAGAAAATTTAACATATTGGCGATTCAAATATCTAAACTTTCGTAATTTAGAAACCGCTTATGAAGGGCTAGGAATGCTGAAAAGCCGAGAGTTTTATGAAATTAGAAGATGCGATCAATCAAAGGAAGCCGTTTAATTCTTCCTTAGAAAAAGCTATTGTCAATATCCTATATACCTCCGTTTGGTGCCGTGAAAAAAATGAATCTTACTTCAAACAATTTGGCATCACTAACAAGCAATACAATATCCTAAGGATCTTAAATGGCGCAGAAAATCCAATTTCAACACATCAGATCAGAGAGAGAATGCTCGACAAAATGAGCGATACTTCACGCCTAGTTGATCGTCTGGAAAAGAAAGAACTTATCACAAAAAAGAAAAATGAACTCGATCATAGACTGGTCGATATCTGTCTATCTGAGAAAGGTGTTGACTTGATAACCAATGTGCCAAGTCCTGCTAAAGCAGATGTGTATCCGAAAAGTCTAAATGACAATGAACTTGATCTTTTAAGTGAGCTCCTCGATAGGCTTCGCTCCTGATTGTCTATAGTAGCAGACAATATTGCGCACAAGATTTACACAAATTGCAAAAACCAAAATGTAACTCGCGGTATGGATCGCTTGAGGAATCAAAAGTACATTGCTCAAAACACTGAGCATGATCATCAAGCAGATTGCAAGTATGACCAAATATATCTTACTGGTCTTTTTAAATGTTGTCCACAATAGAATAAAAAATATTGGATTCATCCAAACCAAATTCCAATTTGATTTTGTAGCCATATGATCTGTTCCCCACCACATGAATGCAAGAATTAAACTTCCAACTCCAAGCAAAAAATATAGAAATCTGTCATAAAATCTTAGCCATCTTGGTGGATGCTTTTTAAAAGCCAAAACCCAAATCAGAAATAACAATTCAAACAATACCAAAATACCAAAGATGGTGGCAGGCGTAATCCAGCTTTTATATTCTTGGTGTTTTTTAGAAATGAAATCAATGACCAAATCATCTCCTGTTACAAATGGTTCTCCATTTCTAAAGGTATTATTATAGATGTCATGCATGTACATCGGCAAAAACAATTGCTGCCGAACATTTGTCGTATCATCTGCCACGCTTCCAATGATCAGATCAATTCCAAAATCTGTCCATGGCATTTTCGTGAGATGTTCATCTAACATATCGCGAAAAGTTCTCGCCCGAATTTCTTTGGGATATACAAGATCTGGAAATACAGATTCAAATCGATCTCTTACAATGGTACTGCAATTATTGAAAAAGAAATCATACAGATACTCCCGATTTTCAGGTTCATAATTTTCCATCAACATTGTATACAAGCGCTGCTTTTCTTCCGGTCCGAGGTTTAGCACTTGTTCATACACTGTTCGTTGCTGTTGTTCGTATTGACGATAAAAAGACTTGATGCTTTGAGCTCCCATGCTGTACATGAGTTTGCCTCTCAAAAACTTTGTATAAAAATTAGGGTCATTGAAATTAAACAAGCCATAATGGAAAACCAGATCAATATTCTGGACCGGATCTTTCACTCTTATCGCAGTATGACCAAAGGTAGAATACAAAGCATCTCCCGAATCGCAAGAAAACAATGAAATAGTAGCACCGTCTGTAATGGATCTTTGCGCTTGTACTGATGAAGTCAACAGCAAAATCAAGAACACAATGAACTTTGATATGAGAACCGATTTGTTCAAATGGCACATTTGTTTATCAAACGAAGGTAAAGTCTTATTGCTTGTTGAAAGTAGTAATATTCTTACTTGCCAGAGAATTAATCTTTAACCAGCAAGTTTCTTCTTTGTGGTCCTTTTGAAATGAAATTTACCGGTACGCCAAGCATTCCTTCAAGGGTTTCGATAAACTTCTTTGCCTGGACCGGAAGATCAGCAGCATCATTGATTTCTTCAAGATCTGCTTTCCATCCTTCCACAGCTGTGTAATTCGGGTGAATTTCTGAAGCTGTTAAATCGAATGGCAATTGCATGGTTTCAGAACCATCAACAGTGTAGCTCTCGGCAATCTTTATTTCTTCAAATTGGTTGAGGATATCCATCTTGGTGACGCAAAGAGAAGTAACGCCGTTGATCATGATGGTATATTTCAGCTGTGGGATATCTATCCATCCACATCTTCTTGGTCGTCCGGTGGTAGCTCCGAATTCCTGTCCGAGGCTTCTCAATTCTTCGCCTATCTCATCATCAAGTTCTGTTGGAAAAGGGCCTGAGCCAACTCTCGTACAATAGGCTTTGGTGATACCAAAAACCTCATTTATACGATGAGGAGATACGCCCAAACCGTTACACACTCCTGAGGTAACTGTATTAGACGAGGTTACAAATGGGTAAGTGCCAAAATCGATGTCCAACATAGATCCTTGTGCTCCTTCAGCAAGAATCTTCTTACCATCATCGAGCATTTGATTAACATAGTACATACTATCCACCACAGGAATTTGTTTAACTATGTCCAGGGATTCAAACCAAAGTTTTTCTTGCGCCTCTATATCAAAATCAATATCAGGATAGATGCTGAGTAGCTTGAGATGCTTATTTTTTAAGCCAGCATATCTTGCATCGAAGTTTGAAGTAGAAAGGTCTCCAATACGCAGACCATTCCTTCCCGTCTTGTCCATATATGTTGGTCCAATGCCTTTAAGTGTACTTCCTATTTTATTCGAACCTTTTGATGCTTCGGAAGCTGCATCCAGACATTTGTGAGTAGGTAAAATCAGATGAGCCTTTGATGAAATTACAAGGTTGTCAAGGCTCAATCCGTTTTCCTTCAGCCCATTGATTTCTTTTGCAAGCGTTATGGGGTCAACGACGACACCATTACCTATTAGATTTTGAACATTCTCTCTGAAGATACCGGAAGGAATTGTGTGGAGAACAAATTTTTTCTCTCCGATAACGATGGTATGTCCGGCATTTGGACCACCTTGAAATCTGGCTATCAAATCATAATTCGGTGCCAGATAGTCTACAATCTTTCCTTTTCCTTCATCTCCCCACTGCAGACCTAATAAAACATCTAAAGCCATTCTCTGCTTTGGTTTATGTATTTAAAAAACAAAAATATAAAAATGTGGCAAGGGCAAGGCAATTGCAAGGAAGGAATTAGAGTATGCAAAGGATATTAATAAACTTGTTTCTTCAAGAAAGAGAATTTATTCTATGGTCCTTGATGAAAATGATCATCTCACTCCTCCTCTCCCATTGCCTTCTCTTCGTGCAATTTTCCAAAAACATCGCGAAGGTGATACATTTCATCGAGTGTATCATCGAGGTAAAAATTTATATCTGGAATTCTTCGCACATGCTTTTTTACTCTATTCGCGAGTGCTTGTCTGAGTAACCAATGGTTTTCCTCAAGAATCAGAATTACCTCCTGCTTGTTCTCTGTTCCGTAGACGGAAACATAGATTTTGGCAATGCCCAGATCCGAACTCATCACAACATTGGTAACCGTAACCAAAACGCCCTTAAACATATTGGGGCCTTCATTCATCAGCACTGAACTGATGTTTCTTTTGATCAATGAAGCTACCTGGGCTTGCCTTTTTGATTGTGCCATAATGCAAAGTTAATCTACCCCAATGAAAATTTTATAAATCGGCTATCATTAATACCAAGCATTTTACCTTTGTGGTATGGAATCGATCTTAGACAGACCCATTGCATACATAAAAGGAGTTGGTCCTCTAAAAGCAAAAGTATTGCTTGAGGAACTGGGTATTGCTACTGTCGAAGATGTACTTATGAATTTTCCATTTCGCTATGTTGACAAGACAAAATTTAAAACCATTGCCGATGTCAACAGAGATGGAGAAATGGCACTGCTCAAAGTGCGGGTAAGCTCTGTACGTGAGGTCACAGGTAAACGGCAAAAAAGATTGACAGCTATTGCACGTGATGCCACCGGTCACATTGAATTGATTTGGTTCAAAGGTGTTTCATATATGAGCAAATTGATTCAAACGGATACGGACTACGTGATTTATGGAAGGTTAAATATTTTTAAAGGCAAAAAGAATATCGCTCACCCAGAAATGGACCTTCTTTCTGAAGCAAAAATGCCCACAGCCTTGGATCCTGTTTATCCATCAACCGAAAAATTAAACAAGGTAGGTCTCGACACGAAAACGAGGAGAAAAGTCATTAAGAATATTCTTCCTTATTTGAAGGAAAGTGATTTTCCCGAGACCTTACCCGATTATCTCACTTCGAGATTGAATCTGATTCAAAAGCATGAGGCCATCACAAAAATCCACCTTCCTCAAAATCAAGATGATTTAAAAGAAAGCACCAACAGACTAAAGTTTGAAGAAATTTTCTATTTCCAACTTGCGATGCTTTACAGCAAAATGGCAAGGAAACAAAAATACAAAGGTCCAAAATTTGATATCATTGGTGATTCCTTCAATCAGTTTTATAATGAAAAACTTCCGTTTGAATTAACCGGCGCACAGAAAAGAGTAATCAAAGAAATTCGAAGAGATGTTGCCAATGGTTCTCAAATGAACAGAATGCTTCAAGGCGATGTTGGGTCAGGTAAGACCATGGTCGCTCTTCTGTCAATGCTTATTGCACACGACAATGGCTATCAGTCTTGCCTCATGGCACCCACAGAGATTCTTGCCCAACAGCATTACCAATCTCTGCAAGAGTACCTCGAAGGGACCGGAATCAGAGTGGCTTTTTTATCAGGAAGTGTCAAAGGAAAAGAAAGAAATCTGGTACTCGATTATCTTCGAAATGGTGAACTTCATATTTTGGTTGGTACCCATGCTTTGATCGAACCCACTGTCGTTTTTCAAAAACTAGGATTGGCAGTAATTGACGAACAACATAGATTTGGTGTTGTCCAACGTTCAAAACTTTGGAACAAAAATCCGGAAGCGGTACCACATATTCTGGTGATGACTGCTACACCCATTCCAAGAACATTGGCCATGACAGTATATGGTGACCTTGATGTTTCTGTGATCGATGAATTACCTCCGGGAAGAAAGCCAGTGAAAACCATGCACATGCGTGAATCTCAAAGATGGCGGGTCATCGAATTTATGCGCGAGGAGATTTCAAAGGGCCGACAAATTTATATCGTTTTTCCATTGATCGATGAATCTGAAAAATTGGACCTTCAAAACCTTCAACAAGGTTATGAGGAATTAAGAGACATCTTCAAACCACCAGAATTCCAAATCAGCGTTGTACACGGACGAATGAAAGCAGCAGACAAAGATCTTGAAATGCAACGCTTCGTCGATCAGAAAACACAAATCATGGTCGCCACTACTGTCATTGAGGTGGGTGTGAATGTACCCAATGCATCTGTTATGATCATCGAGAACACAGAAAGATTTGGGCTCAGTCAACTCCATCAGCTCAGAGGTCGTGTCGGACGTGGAGCAGAACAATCATTCTGCATTCTTATGAGTGGCAATAAATTATCCAACGAAGGGAAGGAACGCATACACACCATGGTGAGCACAACCGATGGTTTTAAAATTGCAGAAGCAGACCTGAGACTAAGAGGTCCTGGCGACATCATGGGCACCCAACAAAGTGGTATCATGAGATTTAACCTCTTGAACTTAATCGAAGATCGTAACATCCTTCAAACCGCTCGTCAAGTCGCCATCAAAATCCTCGACAACGATCCACGCCTTGAACATCCTCAAAACCAAGTGGTCAAAAAGCATCTGCAAGTTTATTTCCAAAAGAATAAGGATTGGGGCAGGGTTAGCTAGATTGGTCAAATTTCAATTTGGCAATTTATCAATTTGTTCCATTTGAAGGAACACTTACTCATTACTCACTCAAGTTTCTGCACTTATTCATTTTTTGTCTACCGCACAAAAAATTAACATTATGGCATTTTTGAAAATAGGACTCAATTATTTTGATGCCTTTTACTCTGACATTCAAAGAGTTAAAACTCATATTTCAAACTCAATTTAACTACCGAAACTTGAGTTACTCATTTCTTATTCAATATATCCCCAACTATCTTCTCTCCATGGTCTCGTGTATTCTCGATGAATAGAGCACTTGTTTTCATTCCACCATTGATTACACCTGCTAGATAAAGGCCAGATACTGTACTTTGTAATGTCGCTTCATCAAGGACCGGAACCTTTGTTTGATCATCTCCATAATCAATGCCCAATTGATCAAGTAGTTTGAAATCTGGTTTGTATCCGGTCATGGCCAATACAAAATCATTTTCTATGCTGAATATACCTTCAGGTCCTTCGAGAATAACCTCTTTATCTTTGATTTCTTTGACTTTGGTATTGAAATGAGCTTTGATTGAACCTTCTTTGATCCTATTTTCAATATTGGGTAAGATCCAATATTTTACTTTTTGATAGAGTTGAGGTTCACGCACTGCCATGGTCACATTTGCGCCCTGTGACCAGGTTTCCAAGGCAACATCACAGGCACTGTTTGCAGCACCTACGACCAATACGTTCATCCCAATATATTCATGGGCATCATCATAGTAGTGCTTCACCTTTGGCAATGATTCACCTGGTACATCCATTAATTGTGGCGTATCATAGAATCCGGTGGCAATAATCAAGTTTTTTGATTCAAATTGACCTTCTGATGTTTGAAGAACAAAATTGTCAGCTTGTTTTTTGGCTGAAAGAACCTCACAGCGATATTTGATTTTAACATCGAAATGATTGACAAGTCTGCGATAGTATTCAAGGGCTTCTCTTCGGGTCGGTTTGTCAGTATGCGAAATAAACGGGATACCTGCAATCTCTAAATTTCGACTGGTAGAAAAGAAGGTCATGTTCATTGGAAAATGGTAAATCGAATTTACCAAAACACCTTTTTCGAGAATGCAATAATGTAAATTTGCTTTCTCTGCTTCAATGGCACAATTGATACCTGCAGGACCTCCTCCTACAATCAACAGGTCAAATACCTTAGTCATGATTGTAAGACCTGATTAATCTCTCCAAGGATTAGATTGTTTTAACAAAACGACTTTTTTAAGCTTAGCGATCTCTTAAAAGAGTAACATTGCCTTCGTAGGTTTTGGAATTTCCATTTATATCCGAAAATTGACAGTACCAATAATAAACATCTGATGGCATTGACCCACCATCATGAACTCCATTCCATCTGATGGTCGGTTCTGTCGATTCAAACATAAGGTTGCCCCAACGACTGAAAATTTTCAATTCATATGTTTCAATGGCCTCAGGACATTCTATATATGGACCGAATGATTTGTTCTCTTCAATATTCCCGACAGGGAAGAAAATATCAGGAAACTCCACAAGGTCTTCAAATGAAAATGCCCCTCCATCTAAGGTTCCAATCTCTTCTTGGAAACATTCAGTTACTGTAACACTATATTCACCTGGACCTTCAACAATGATTTCTTCAACATTGGTTTGACCAGAGCTCCATTGAATGGCATCATATCCTGCAGCATTTTGTAATTGAACAAGGTATGAACCATTTGCACAGAAGGTATCCTGAACAAAACTTAGAATAGGATCTTGAACATCTGGTAAATCACCTGTTTCAGCAGTTTCACTTACAGTAAAAGTCTGGTTGCAAGCTGCAGCTGTTAATTCATATGTACCCGGCTCTACAGCAATGCTTTCAACATCTGTTTGACCTGTGCTCCAAACAAAGTTTTCATAAACGTCTGCGTTGTTGAGTGTCATAATGACCAGCCCTGTTTGACAATAGCTTGAAGGGTCAGTGGTAACATCAGGACTCGCCACATCTGGCAACAATTCTTCAGTGATATTCAATGTAAATTCTGCACTGCTAAAACAGTTATCGGTAACGGTAGCTGTATATGATCCAAAATCAGTTACGGTAATAGAAAGCATATCCGTTTCGCCTGTACTCCAGTTCACTTCATAAGGCGAAACTCCTGGCGTAATATTGGCATCAATGACAAATATACCTTGCTCACAATACATGGAATTGTCAGTAACTAATCCTAAAGAAACATCAACAGGTTCCACGAAATCGTCTGTTCCAATGGTCCCTTCAACGGGTTGAAAACAATTGGTGGCTGATACTGTATAGACACCAGGACCTGGCACCATGATCTCTGTCACATCAACATCATCTGTACTCCAAACAATATCTGTCATACCATCTGCATTGAGAATGGTGATCCAGTATTCATTTGTTTCACAGAAGCGTGCCACATCGAAATCCAAGATGGGATTTTCAGGTGCAGGTCGGTCATCTAATGTCAATGTTTCTGATGAAATGATGGTATCTCCACATTGGTCAGTGATGGTTAACATGTAATCACCAAATCCCGCACTGATAACCTGAGTTGTTTCCCCTGTAGACCAAATGTATTCATATGGAGGTAATCCGGCAGATGCTGCTGCTGATAATGCAAATTGTTCCGTTTGACAATAGACCGCGTAGTTGGGTAAGATATCTCCAGCGAGCACTTCTAATTGAGAAATTATAGAAGTATCGCATAGTTCGAAACATGCCAAGGTATCAAATGTAACGGTAACCATGTATTCGCCTTCTTCTTCTACAAAGATAGATGAAGTAGTGTCGCCTGTGCTCCATTCATAAGCTTCTGCAAATTCGTGGAATGCATCTATGGTCACTTCGATTGGATCGTTGGCACAAAAGAAAGTATCTATCAATATTACTTCAGGAACATCATAATCATCGAGTGTGTCGATGTCTAATTCTCTGACGTCTATACTCGAATTTGGGGTCAACTCCAGCATAAGAGTGTCCATTGCAAAGCCGAGTGAATCTGTTACCAAGGCTGTAATTTCTTCTTCGCATATGGCAAAACCGGTAGCATCAGTGCTGATGATCGAAGTCATTGTATTATTACCATTGTCACTGAGTGAAGTTCCTGACAACATATATCCATCACCATTGACCGCTAAGTCACCTGCTAGGAAAATATGATCTGGTCCTGTTAGCAATGCGTTGGATCTTTCAAATGATTTGGCCCACAATACATCCCCATTCCCGTCAAGGGCAACAAGGAAATCAAATACATTCATCGCAATGTCTGCATATCTTCCTGAGACCACAATATTGCCATCATTTCCATAAACGACATTTGTCAAATAATCTGGGCTGACAACGGCTGATTCTATTTCGAAATTTTTAGCCCAAAGCATTTGACCAACGCTATCAAATTTCATGATTATGTTTCCTACCAATTGATTTGGTAAAGTGGAATTGGCGACGATCACCGTTGTAGAATCCAATCCGCAAGCCATGTCAACTGGTTCTACCAAAGTATCTCTTATTGTAAATTGTCTTGTCCACAATGGATTACCATCAATATCCAGTTTTCCAAGGAAGACAGCTGAAGTATCAGGACCTAAAATGCTTCCTGAAACAAGATAACTCGTGGTATCCGTTTGACATCTTTGTATGGCACTAAATTTAGTCTGCAATCCAAGCATTGAGGTATCAATCGGCGCATATAAATTTGACCATAGAAGATCACCGCTATCCGTATTCAAGCTACTTAAGAAGAACTGAGACAAATCATCAGCGGCCGGTCTGTTGTTGCCAGCAAACAATATATCATTTGTCCAACTTCTGATGATCTGGGTCTTCCCTTGTGCATCTTCGAAGTTGGTACCTGCATCAGTGACCATGGTTCTAGACCACTCTTCTGCTCCATCGTTATTTATCTTAAAGATATTTCTTACCAAAAAAGGAAAAGCCAAGCTGGTTTCATGTGTGGTGGAGACATAGGCACTGCCTTGCTCATCGACGTAAATATCAAGGTTTTGACCATCAATGTTGTCATTGGTAGCGTAGTCAAAATTCCATAAAACATTGCCTTTTAGGTTATGGCGAGTAATGTGGAGTTCATCTCTTCCATCATCTTCGTCTTCCCATGTATTGACGACATAAAAATCGCCATTGGTGGCCAATGCAAAGCCTCCATTTTCCAATGCACGACTCGGGCTTTCAAAAACTCTTTGATAATAAAACTGAGAATAACCCAATTGAGCAACAAAGAGAAAAGAAAATATGTATAAATACCTCATAATGAACAACTATGCGTTTCGAAAAGCGCTACAAATTTGCTAATACTAAGCTAAATAAACTAATATATGTTTCTTTTTCTCCTCTATCTTGCCTATGAGTACAAAGCATCGATTTCTGAGCCGTATTTTTCTCGGATTACCCGTCTTTTGAGCTTCATTGTTGGGGTAAGTTCGGCAATAGAGCCATCTTCTTTTACGGCTTCCCAAGCATTACCGAGCAAGCAGAATTTTTTGACCTGTTCTACATGGCTGAAAAGCGGGTTAACTTCGTCAATGGCCTTTTGATAAATACCTTTGACTTTATCATGGCTCAAGACGCCCTCATTATAAGAAACATCATTGTTTTTGCACCAATCTTTCAATGCTTCTTCAGAAGGAACGATCAAACATGAAACAAATTTTCTTTTATCTCCTACGACCATAGCATTTTCAATCAAAAAGTTCTCTTTGAGCTTGCTTTCGATGGGTGCTGGCGCGACATATTTACCTCCGCTGGTCTTGAGTAGTTCTTTTTTCCGGTCCGTTATTTTGAGAAATTTATTTCCATTCGGGCCATCGATCCATTTGCCAATATCGCCAGTTCTAAACCAACGTTTACCGTCAATGTCTTTGAATACTGCGGCAGTGGCATCTGGTTTTTTGTAATAACCTTGCATTATATTCGGTCCAAAGGCTAAGATTTCTCCTTCTCCTTCAGCATATTCGCCTTCGGAGCGGTCAATGAGGATGTCAACAGAATTAATTTTAACGCCAACTGTGCCGATCCTTGCTTTTTCGCCACCACCAAAAACATTCAACGTAAGTGTTGGAGAAGTTTCAGTCAGTCCATATCCTTCAAGAACAGGCCGAGAATACCCTCGCGATCTTCGCAGGACAAGGTGCAGCACCGGTTACAATCGCAATCAAGTTGCCTCCCAATGCTTCTCGCCATTTGCTGAATATCAGCTTATCGGCAATTTTTCTCTTGAATCCTGACATGCCCGAATATGATTTACCATGCTCAAAGTCATCGGTCATATCAAGCGCCCAGAAAAACAACTTTTTCTTCGTGCCCGTGAGCTCAAGGCCTTTATTATAGATTTTCTCGTATACTTTTTCAAGTAATCTTGGTACTGTGGTAAAGAAGTTAGGCTTCACACTTTTTAAATCACCTTCATCACCACCAAGATTATCTGTCCCGGTGCAATAGGTTGTCACACCTTTATAAATGTATGCGTTGTAAACCGCTCTTTCGAAGATGTGGCAGAAAGGGAGGAAACTCAGAGAGACCATTCCTTCTTTCAATGGTAACAGATCACAAGTATCGTATACCACCGAGATAATATTCGTGTGCGTCAACATCACTCCCTTCGGATTTCCTGTGGTACCCGATGTGTAAATAATGGTTGCCAATTCATCTGGATCGACTTCTTTTTTGAGGTATTCAACTTTGTCCAGATTGTTTTCATTCATGATGGTTTCCCAATGATCGAGTCCATCTTGTTTGTCGAATGTGAAAATTCTATCTAAGCTTGCGATATTGGCCTTAGCCGTGTTTACCTTTTCATAAAGATCTCCACCACCAACAAAAGCATGTTTAACCTCTGCCTCATTGAGAATGTATTCATATTCTTTTGGGCTAATGGTTGGATACAATGGCACAGAAATGGCGCCTATATATTGGCAGGCTATCTCCGCAATGATCCATTCGGGTCTGTTCACATAAGAGACAACTGCTATTTTTTCTCCTTTTTGCACACCAAGATCCAACAAGCCAGAAGCCAGTTGGTGAGATTTTCTCAGCATGTCATCTGTACTCTGAAATACCCATTCGCCACTCAATTTTGAGCCAAAGGCCTTTTCTAGTGGGAATGTCTTCTTTTGATATTCTAAAAGTTCAAATAATCTGGTCGGTTTCATACGTTTTTTCATTTGGTATAAATATAAAAAAAGCCATCCATTGGAGTTGGATAGCTTTAAAATTTTCTTTTCCGAAAGTTCAGGAAATTATATTCGGGATGACATCTTGACTGCCGTATTTTAATGAGAAGGGGCGATCTACCAAGATGCTCCTTGCTTGAAAGATGCTATCTATATTTTAATAAACTTTTGAATCTCACTCTTGTCTGGAAAGGCAAACTTTATAAAATAGGCTCCATTCGCAAGATCAGATATACTCAATTGAGCAACAGAGTTATTGGTTGATAATCTTTCTTTTTTAACAATACTCCCTTGAACATCAAAAATGGTGATTTCACATTTTGTGAATTCTTGATCAAATTTTAGTCTAAGATTTTCTTGAATTGGATTTGGAAATAAGCTCACTCCTTTATTTCCTTCTTCTGAAGGATATAAGTCGCTTGTTATTAAATCGGTGGCTGAATCATATACTTTTAAATACCTAGTATAAAATTCAAGTCGAGAATCTATGCAACTTTGATTATAATTTAAATCCCATCTAAAACTTTTCGAATCTCCTATTCCCTCAATCCATCTCATGGTATTTTCAGGATCTTCTAGATTTTCAAATAACCAAGATTTTCTCTGCGATCCGTTATATGTTTCAATAATGTCGATATCTGTTACCATGAAACTGCTTTCACATAAATCAGTTTCAAAAATATCGCCTACCTCCAGATTAAAATCGTAAAGTAAAAAAGAATCACTTTCTTCAAAAAGGAAAATCCGATTATCGAATTCGGACATTAAAACGAAAGGTTGCTCAAATATTAATTCATTAATTCCAAAGTTCTGATGACTTTCATGTAAACCTCTTTTATTTGGTTGAACTGAGCCCTGAATTTTATATCTCTTTTTTAT
>JAHDDD010000087.1 GCA_020629535.1 Saprospiraceae bacterium | reverse complement strand
TCCAATGGAAATGGCTACCGCAACCATTGCAATATTTCCCAACCCAACAGTTCCAGAAACAGCTGTAGCCAATGCTTGAAAATGATTGACTTCTCCATGAATTGATTCGTCTCTGATTGTATCTGGAATATCGCCATTTTGATTGAGATCTGATTTTGTTGAGAGGGACTCTTTCTCTAGATCATCATATTTGCCACTAACTACTTTTATTGCGGTTGTGAAGTATCTGAAATTTGGAAATTTAAAATAAATGGTAAACCAAGTAGCTCCCAAGAGAAGTAAAATCAAAACCAATGGAATGCTAAATTGACCGATTTGGATGGCAGTAAAAATCAGATTTTCCCACCAAATAGCTATCGGCATAAAGGCATCATTGATTCGTTGATCGAGTCCGATACTTTGTCCTATTAGCACCTTCGAAGAAAGGAGCAAAAGAATGATCAAGAAGGCTTGTAAGGGTAAGAGTCTGAAGAACGGTCGCATTTGAATTTTTTCCGAATGTTTGATCTTTTCTTGAGTGATGTGTTGGATTGTCGGAAGAAAAATGCAAATGTCAGTAAGTTAATTACTGACAAGTCCAGCATTTACAGAGTGTTGCAAGATTGGTGCAGGCTTTAGGAATTGCGTTGCTTTTTCATTTGCTCAGCTTTGGGAGAACATTTATCTTCAAATTAATGGAAGCCGAGATACAAATAGATGAATATATTCTTAATTCCAAGTGGAAAGAAGAGCTGACGATTCTGAGGAAACTTTTGCTGGCCTCTGAATTGGTAGAACAATGGAAATGGAGTCAACCTTGTTACACTTTTGAAGGGAAAAATGTTGCTATAATTGGAGCATTCAAAGACCATTGTGTACTAAGCTTTTTTAAAGGTCTGTTGATACATGACACAAAAGATCTTTTAATGCCACCGGGTAAGAATACGCAGTCAGCGATGATATTGCGCATTGATGATGTAAAATATATTTCAGCTAATGAGAAGTATATCAAAGATTATATCAATCAAGCCATAGATATTGAGAAGCGAGGACTAAAAGTTGTGAAGAAAACGGAACTCGAATATCCTGAAGAATTAATCCAAAAATTCAAAGTAGATTCAGCTTTTGAAACTGCGTTTAAAGCATTGACTCCGGGAAGGCAAAGAGGCTTTATTCTACACATCACAGGATCAAAAAAACCGGAAACAAGAAATGCAAGAATAGAAAAACACACAGAAAGAATATTTGCAGGAAAAGGTATTCATGACTGTATTTGTGGTCATTCGAATAGAATGCCAAGGTGTGATGGATCACATAATAAAGTAAAAAATTAAATCCTTGCTTGATATTCCATATATTGACATCAACTGAATAAAAAACCAATATGGCGACTGCGAATGCTGAAAAGAAAGGAGGAATCACCAGAATTCTGAATTTTATTGAAAAAGTTGGAAATAAATTGCCTGATCCGGCGATTCTCTTCCTAATAAGTTTGATTTTGGTATGGGTCATTTCGGCCATGCTTTCCCCGGTAGAGTTTACTGAATTGAATCCTCGGGATGGCAATCCTATAAGAATCAAGAATTTATTGACTGGAGCTGCAATGGCTGACTTTTTGTCCAATATGGTAACTACTTTTACCAGCTTTGCACCACTTGGAGTGGTACTGGTCGCTATGCTTGGAGTTGGTGTAGCTGATGGCTCAGGATATATCCAAACAGGTCTGAAAATGATGCTGAACAAAACGCCAAAGGCATTGCTTACCCCTATGGTCATATTTGTTGGTATCATTTCTCATTCGGCGGTTGACGCAGGCTATGTTTTGGTGATCCCATTGGGAGGAATCATTTTTCATGCAGCAGGAAGACATCCTTTAGCAGGAATAGCAGCAGCATTCGCCGGTGTATCTGGAGGATTTAGTGCGAATCCACTTCCATCGGCATTGGATCCTTTGTTACAAGGATTCACGCAACCTGCTGCTCAAATCATTGATGCAGGTGTTCAAATTAATCCTTTGTGTAATTATTACTTTACAGCATGTTCGAGCATTTTAATCACTTTGCTTGGCTGGTATATTACTGATAAAATCATTGAGCCGAGGTTGAACAAGACAGCGCCTGTTGATGAAGAAACTGAAAAAGCACCTGAACTCAGTAACATCACTTCAGCTGAACGGAAAGGTTTTTGGATTGCCACCATCACGACCATTGTGCTGTTTGGATTATTTTCATTGACCTTGATGCCTGCTGATTCTCCATTCAGAGATCCAAGTGGAAATCTTTCATCATTTACGGCTCCAATTATGAGGTCCATTGTTCCATTGATTTTTCTTTTCTTCTTACTGCCAGGTGTTATTCATGGATATATTTCTAAGAAATATTCAAAAAGTAAAGATGTCATCGACGATATGACAACTGCCATGAACGGTATGGCTTACTACGTTGTCATGGCATTTTTCTGTGCCCTGTTTATCAATGCATTTGCAAGTTCAAATCTTGGTGCATTGTTGGCAATCAAAGGTGCCAATGGTTTGCAAGCTTTGAATCTGCCAGGACCTGTTACAATTGCGGGTATTATATTTCTTGCTGGTTTTGTAAATTTATTTGTCGGATCGGCATCTGCAAAATGGGCATTGCTCGCACCGATTTTTGTACCGATGTTGATGCAATTGGGGTACTCTGCTGAATTGACACAAGCCGCCTACCGTGTTGGAGATTCCTCGACAAATATCATCACACCGTTGATGCCATATTTTCCATTGGTTGTTGTTTTCTGCCAACGATATGTAAAGAAAACGGGTATAGGTACATTGGTGTCTTTGATGATTCCATATTCGATCGCTTTCATATTCTTATGGACAATATTCTTGGTTCTATTTTGGGTCATTGGTATTCCATTGGGATTACAGGCTTCGTATACGTATGGGTAGAATTTGGAGCGCACTCAATTTGAAATGATTATTGCAATTTTTATTCGGAATTGAATAGGATGTATACACCTGATTCAACACTTTGATCATTTATGTTTTTGATATAAAAAATGGAAGTGATCGCCTTAAAATTTGTCTACCTTGCTAACGTATTTGTAGCAGGTTGGATCAGTATATCAAGTATGTTTTATCCAAAAATTGCACATCATTCTGTTTTTACAAATGACTTTGCATATTCTGAATCCTTCCGATAGGTTGGATCGCTTTTGTTTGCAATTTTCATACTTTCAATACTTGGTTTATTCTTCCCAAAACAGATGAGTCTAGTACTTTTAATGCAAATGATCTACAAAGCCAGCTGGCTGCTTTTTGCAGCATTACCAGCCATGGTTAGTGGGTCTGCATATCCCAAATCAATGGCTGCTTTTTTTGTAATATGGGTGATTGTTTTACCGTTTGTAATACCATGGAGAGATATCTTTTTGAATTAAATAATATCAAATGAAAATATTGCAAAGACTTATTTTGGTTTCAATTTGCTTCATTGGGATTCACTTTCAAAGCTGTTGCAACTGTGATTCTGTTGATGAATATTTTGACATTCAAGATATGTTCATCAGTTATGATATAATAAATCCAGACCAATTTGCTCAGACTGAAGACATTACTATCCCAGTCGATAATTTTGTTCAATTCAGGACTGAGTTTGTGGTGGATTATATTTCAAATGTTAAATGCAAACACTTTGGTTTTTCAACAATGAACACTGCATGGTCTTGTAGTTGTGTGCAAGAAGGAGATGAGGGCTCCAAAGAAGAAAAAATTGAAAATATCCAAGTGAAAACTTTGTTTGATTACAATGCTCAGTTTTCGCAAAACGATATTATAAATGAGATGATGGAATTTAGTCCTATTCTCAATGAAAATTCTTATACAAGCTTGAACAACCATCTTGAAATGGACACTTCATTAATAATGCAAGAATATCAACTCTTGAGACCCACTGAGCTTCCAACTGCTGACTCAATACTACAATTGGAAATAACTTTGGAACTTAACACTGGCGAAGTTTACACAGCTATTTCACCAAAAATCACTTTTGAATAAATCGGAAGGTGGAGAAAAAGTTTGTTCATTGCTCGTTAGCAAAATCGCGGAATTGCCCTAGCCATTTTTCGACTTGTTTTTTAAACATTCCTGGATTAATGAAGGCCATGATTTTGATCATGAATTTCTTGAATTCTACGTAATCCACCTCATATAATGCATCCGTGTTGTTGATGCATCCAGTTCTTGAAAAGTTACCCTAACAGTATTTCTCATGTGGCTATGATCAAATTCGGCGTACATGCTATCGGGCATATTGTATTCGAGGAGTGTTTCTATCAATTCCATTTTGCCTCTTTTGCCCATGTCATATAGAATTCTATATTTTGATCCCGGTTGGTTCTCTTCACCGGAAATGTGCTTGAAACTTTCAAAGCCATCTTGCCAGTACTTCATGTTGTCTGGTTTTTCGAAAATTTCTACGGTTTTGAGTTTGGATTGATTGATGTCAATGACGGTTTTGAATTTCATTTCTTCGAGGTTTATTTTTCAAAAGAAATATTTCCTTGCGGTATCAGCAAACGTATATTTCGATTCCGTTTGTTGGAAGTTTCAAACAATGCATTTTTTAAAGGCAGCTCATGTTTTTCTTTTGTCCATGTACTTTTACCAAATACGCCATCCAGAACTGAGACGACTATCCGCTTTATTTCGTTGTAATCTTTGATGTCATATATCTTGTTAGAACGATCATCATTTTTGGGTTTAATCTCCAACCAATCATTGGCTTCAAATTTCCTTTGGGCAAATTTTAATAAAAGAGCATATACACCTGGCGTTAGGATGATCTCTTGGAATCCTTCGTTCTGGATACCTGATATGGCGGCTACATTTTCTAATTTCTCTTTTTCAGATTTACGTTTGTAGAGTTTTAGAAATATTTTATTCGGATCCAAATCAATGCTTTCGGAAATCTCCTTGACCCAACTGAGTGCAAGTGCAAAAAACAACATCACAAGATTGGTCTTGAATATTGCGGCAAGAATCATTTGATAAGTTGAACTTGACAGTTTAAACAATTGAGCGAAAAAAGTGACTACAATGCAGACCAAGGACAAATAAGAAAGTAATTTCAATCCTCTTCTTGAAAAAGATTCCCATAAAATCATGGCAAGAAAAGCCAAGGTGAAAATTGAATAATATACATCCAATTCACTAATCAAATTAACTTCTTGGCTTAAGAATATTTTACTCAATGTAGCCAATAATGAAAACAACAATGGAACTCCGATTATGACCAACCAATACTTACTTTTTACAATACCTTCAATTTTCTTGGGGATATATTTAAACCATGGGAGTGCAAGAAGAATGAAAAAACTATTGAATAAAGAAAAAACGCTACGAAAACCTTCTGAAGAATAGGTAGAAACAGATTCGAAAAGATAGATAGAACATAATTCAACAAGCCCAGACAAGCTCCAACATAAGACAGAAACAGCCAAATAGACTTGACCGAAATCGGACTTTTTTCTTCCAAGGTGATACCAGATTGACATCAAACCAAGGAAAGCAAAAAGACAGCTGACGAATTGCCACCAATTGTAAAAAATAAGTATTTCTTGATGTTTCACTTTAGCTCAATGTGTTGGGCTAAAGTAATACTAAAATACTTTTGTAGGCTTAGCGATCCACCACAAATTTTGATACATTCTGTTCACCATTTGAAGAAGATCCAATCAAGAAGTACATTCCATCTGACAATCTTATCAATGATATCTTATCTCCAGCTGTGTATTGAGATTTTGATTGTGAGACAACTTTTCCATCACTTGAAAGAATGTAATAAGCTTCCAAATTTGCATCCAGCTGAATGTAATCATTTATTGGATTTGGGAACAGACTCAACATTTTGGAATGATTATATTGATTGACCACAGCAGAGATATTCACTTCATCAAGTTTGTGAAGTTGCCTGTTTATATTGTTTGTTAGAGCAGTAAAAAAGATTTCTCCATTTATTGGATTGGTTGTAAAGTCTCTGATGTTCGATGATATTGGACCAGGTAGCATGTCTTCAATGAGTTGCAATTCATTTGTAGCCAATTTATACACCCATGGTTCATAACCATTGATATTGTCGTTTAAGCTTAAAATATACTGATCAGGTGCTATTTGATAATGTTGTCCATTGTATTGGAAACTTTCTTCGAAGATAAATTCAAGAGTGGAATTCGCAGGATCAAATTTCTCAAAAGACAATATGCCACCGTTACTATAAACCAAGATATCAAAGCTTTCTCCTTCCATGACAGTCTCAAGTTTTTCATCTCTGTCGTTTGGCGTGATGAGCTCAGGTTCATTTCCAAAGGTGATTCTATATGTTTTTCTTGTTTCACCGTTGAAGAAATCAAAATAAGAGACCTGATCTGATTGATACCAGTAGAAATTGGCATCTCCAGTAAAGGGTTCTGGAATTGTATTTTGTGTCATTTCTCCATCTTTGAAAGAGAAGAGAATGAGTTCATTGTCTTGGTTGAAAAGAAATGATTTTAAGCTAGAACCAATTCGTCTCTTTGCTGCTGATGCATCAAGCTCTTCCATAATTACAGACAGCTTTCCTTGTTCATTGACATGCAAAAAGGAAATTGTTTTGTTTATCTCACCCTTTTCAAGATAAAAACCTCCATTGCCATCTGCGGTCACGATTGGAGAACTCCCAGGTTCAATTTCTGTCAACAATATTTCATCTGTGATCGGATTGTATAAAAGCCATTCACTACCCTGTTGAGTATTTGTTTTATAGAGAATGGAATTCCCGCTCACACTAACTACATCACCGGACGGAAGATTTAACTCTTTAAAGTGGATATATTCTTCGGATTCCATATTGTAAAAACCAGATGATTGATATTCTAAAAGTCCATAAGACGGATTTACAATCAAGTTGGAAATGGGAATCGATTGAGAAGAAACCTTTGTCACATCTTCCAATAACTTACTTTCATAACTCAAATCATGAATATTGATTTTGTAAATATAAACAGAGTCATTGCTAGTATACGGATCATTTTCTACCTCTGCCATTATAAAAATATGGTCTTGATATTGCCTTAAGGGCGAAGATCTGACATTGTATTTCAAATCAGCAATTCTGTAGGTGGTATCTTCTTTTGTAACGAATATACCATCGCTTGTTTTGAAAAAATATTTATTTTCTATCCAAAGGTCATTCGCCAAATCAGGTTGTATTCCGTAATTTTTATGTAAATCAAAAATTTGGATCTCATCAATCTCCAGATTGTCATCTGAAACCAAATTTAAGATTCCAAAGTCGTGTGTTCGATAGTATACATTCAGTTCTTCATCCTCCTGACTTTCTCCAATAGTGACAGAAAAGGTGTCAAAATGATCATGCTCGTTAACTCTATCGACTTCGTAGGTATCAAGATTCACTCTATATAGATCTGAGCGATTTCCGATATAGTGATGTTCGTTTGTTGAAACGAAATAAAGATGATCGCCGTATCGAACGATTGTGACATGAATGGAAGGTCCATTGAAATATCTAATTTGATCTCTCTTTGGCTTGCTAAATCATACAATCGAAATTCACCTTCTCCTTGCCAGTCGTTTGCAGAACCCAAAATAAAATACTCGCCGAAAATCGAGTTTATTGAAAAGCATGTAGTCCACGCAAACACAGTTAGTCCAGAAAATTCACTTGTGTATACCAAGGAGCAATCCTTCGCATCTATCAATGAATAAATTTCGCTTTCATCAGTTTTCATGTATGTCACAAAATGATGATCAGCAACATGAAAAAAATTAAGGCCATCTAAATTGCAATCATATCCAATGACTTCATGATCTGGCGACAACAAATACACATGATTCAAATCTTGTACTACAATACTTGTTTGTGGATCACTTGAGTTGCGTAAGCGTTTCAACTTTTCAAATTGAAAAGGGAGAAGAAATTCTTCCTTAAGTACCAAGTCAAAATAAAACAATTGGGTACTGTCTGAAGAAATAGTATATATTTTACCTCCAGATTGATATGAATTTATTGGAAATGTGTCAATTGTTCCATTGATTTTATCTAAACGAATTTTCTGCTTTCCTTCCTCTGTCAATGCATCAAAGAAATAATAATTTTCGCCTACAATCAAACTCCTTTGAAGTCTGATATCATGTGTATGCAAATCAATGATTTCAACCAATTCTCCGGTTAGGATATTGACCAAATAAATGTAATCCCAATAACACTCATATAAGATCGGTCCTTCATAAATGAGTCCTGAATTACTTTTGGAGTAAGAACGTACATTGATATTGAAATTCGAATCTGTTGGGCGATATTTAAGTTCATGCATAAACTGCAATGAGTCTTTGGTAACCAATGAAACAATGGTGCCTTTCAACCCCCTCTCAATGAAATATTCCTTCCCATCGACTTTCATAAAGCCTTTGATGGGATATTCATCGTAGGGCCTTTGATATGTTATATCGCTAACCTGAATTTGACCAAACAGGAATGTAGGAAGAAGGAAAAGAAGGATGGGAAAATAGTTCATGGTTAAGATAAGCTGGATTACATACTTATAAGCTCAAAATATGTTAATCCGTCTCAACCACAAAAGTTAATGATCAAAAACGATGCAAATTCTATTAAAACAGAAAGCTACACAGCTACTTTGCTTGTTTCGTGAAGAAGATTTTTAAGGTATTCTTCAGTCAATGGTTTGTTGATAAATTCAGAGATCAATTGATTCTCTTCTGATTTCATTTTATCAGCAGGATTCACACTGGTAGATAACATGATTACTTTGGGTCGGTTTACCATGTTTAGCCCACCGAATTTTTCCATGAATTCCCAACCATTTACTTCTGGCATATTGACATCAAGAAAAATGACCTCAGGATTTTGAGCATCTGTCTGAAGAAAATCCAAGGCATTGTTTGCACTTTGGAAAAAGCGCATATTGTTTGCTACATTAGAATCTTCAGCAATAATTTCATGATAACAATTTGTTGCATAGTCATCGTCAATGAACATAAGGAGATTAAATTTTTCCATTAAAGTCGTCGATTTTAGGTATTTCAAAATAAAAGGTAGAACCGATTCCAGGATTGGATTGAACCCAAATATGACCGCCATGTAATTCGACGATTTTTTTACAATGAGCAAGACCAATACCAGTACCGGTGATATTTTTTGCATTTTCAAGTCGTTGGAAAATACTGAACACTTTTGAAGAAAGCTCTTGTTTGAAGCCCATTCCATTGTCTTCTATAAAAAATTCCCAACGGTCAACCCTATCTTTAAATCCAATATTGATTTTAGGGATGATATTTTCTCTAGAGTATTTAATACTATTGCTAATCAGATTTTGAAAAAGTGATGCCAATTCAGATTTATGTCCTTTGATTTTTGGCAAATTTAATTTTTCAATTTTTGCTTGTTTCTCTTCAATCTGGACTTCAAGGTCTTTCAAAACATTGGCGACAAGTTCATCTAAATCCACCCATTCAGTATTGGAATGAGCACCAAGAATACTATAGCTCAACATCTCATCTATCATCTTGTCCAAGCGCTGACTAGATTCACTAATGAAATTTAAATATGATTGAGATGCTTTGTCAAGCGAATCTGCTTTTTTGGAAAGCATGAGATTCGTGAAGTTCAGGATCGTTCTCAATGGTTGTTTCAAATCATGAGAAGCGATGTAAGCAAAATTTTCAAGTTCAATATTGCTTTCGATGTACTTCTGCAGTTCTTCATTTTTGTGAATGAGTGCGATTTTCTGATTTCGAACCTTCCTGTTTTTTTCTTTCAACAATTCATCATACTTGCTATGGATCAGCATTCCAATCATTGTATGTACTCCTTGTACATAAAAGAAGATGAAAATGATCAACCAATTTAGGACTTCAAATTCCGGATATAGAAATGTGTTCACCTTGGTGTCTAAATACAACAACAAGCCACCAGTGAACATTGACAATGTCGCAAAACCAATCTTCAATTTCTTATTCGATACCGGAAATGCATATACCGTTTGAAATGCAATATTCAGCAACACCAATCCCTCAAACCTTAGTTGCGGAAATAAAATTGCTGCAATCGTAAACACACAGTAAAAAGTCAATTGGTGGATGAAGAACTTTCTTGTTGCATTTTCTTCGTGAATGGTAATTATGGAAAAAATACTTCCAATGAAAACAACGGCACCCAAAGCGAGAACCCGATAATCCGGAAATATCTTGTAGAAAAACAACACAAATATTGACACAGGCAAAATGGAGGTTAAGAACCTGTCATACTTGAATAGACTCACCCTATATTTGGTAAGTTCAAGATCAATTGTATTATTCTCTTTTAAAAACGAAAGTTCCATAGAAACATTTACAAATTATATCATATATTTTGCCATCTGAAATTCTAAAAAAACATGTGACAATTAGCCGTCATAAAGCGAGGGCACATTAATACATTTTAACACAAGTGATATGAAAAATGGAGTCATTATTCTTGCAAGCGCTCGTAAAAAGGGAAATACTCAGAAGGTTGTTTCAGCGCTAAATATGCAACTCAATTTTGAGATCTTGGACCTATTGGACTATAGCATAAATCCATACTCATATCAACCGGAAAGACAAAAAGACGACTTTATCGAATTGATTGAAAAGGTTGTTGCTTTTGATACGATAATTATGGCTTCACCTGTTTATTGGTATTCTATGAGTGGACTTTTGAAGAACTTTCTTGATAGAATTTCAGATTGTTTGGTCTACAGAAAAGACATAGGATATGCATTCAAGGGTAAATCCTTGGCAACTATTTGCTGTAGTTCAAATGAAGAAGAATATCCCGAATATGTGAAACCATTTGAGCGAACAGCTGATTACCTGGGCATGAGTTTTATTGATCACATACATACTTGGGTGGAAGATGATGGGAGTATTTCAGATGATGTTAGAATGAGAATAGAGAAATGGACAAGTAAGATTAGGGGATAAGAAAAACCTTATTAACGACGCTTGGACCTTCCTCCTTTTTTGCCACCGCCTTTCCTTTTGAATGAGCGTTTCTTTCTTTCCGGTCTTTTTGAATAATCAGGACTTTCTCCAAATCCAGGTGGAAGTTTGATTTTATGTATTTCTGATTCGATCAATTCTTCAATGCGTTGAAATTTGTAAACATCGTCTGCATTGATCAAAGTTAAAGCTACTCCTGTGCTATCTGCTCTTGCTGTCCGTCCAATTCTGTGTACATAATCTTCACCGTCAGAAGGGACATCAAAATTTATAACAAGATTGATTCCTTTTATATCTATACCACGACTTAATACATCTGTTGCGACCAATACACGGGTGGTCCTAGCCTTAAATTTACGAAGGGCATCTTCCCTATCCTTTTGTATTAAATCAGATGATACTGCTTGGACTTCATATTCTTCTCCGCGTAATTCACGTACCACTTCTCCAACTTTCTTTTTGGTGGATGCAAATACAAGTATTGATTGATAGTTTGGTTTTCCTTTAATAAGGTGTTTAATCAATTTTGATTTATAGTGATCTGTAACAAGATATGCTCCTTGCAATACCCCTTCAGCAGGTTTAGAAATGGCAATGCTGATCTCTTCTGGTTCTTTCAAGATGCTCTTAGCAAGTGTTCTGATTTTGGGAGGCATCGTTGCTGAAAACAACAAGGTCTTCCTTTCTTTATTAATATGTGAGGCTATCAATAGGATATCTTCCAGAAAGCCCATATCCAACATTCGATCAGCTTCATCCAGAATTAAGTATTCCATTTTGCTGAAATCTACATATCCCATATTAAGATGAGAGATGAGTTTACCTGGAGTGGCAATGATGATATCCGTACCTGCTTTCAATGCTTTTCGCTGAGATTCAAAATCTTGACCGTCTCCTCCACCATATACAGGATATGATGCGACGTTGGCAAAGTAAGCAAAGGCTTGAACCTGTTGTTCGATTTGTACTACCAATTCTCTGGTTGGAGCAATGACGAGTGCTCTGCAGTAGTTTACACTTTTTTTAGAAAGCTCATTTAATACAGGCAGAATGAAGGCAGCGGTTTTACCGGTCCCTGTTTGTGCACAAGCAAGCAAGTCTTTCCCTTCAAGTATAATTGGTATAGCCCGCTCTTGTATAGGAGTGGCAGTTTCAAACCCCATATAGGATAATCCTTCAAGGAGTTCTGATGTTAAATTGAACTCGTCAAATTTGATCTCTCTTGTCTTCTCTTCCATATCTCAAGCCGAAATTAAACATATTAAACTCTAAACGTGGATTAAGAGCCGGTAAAAACAAAAATGTGTAGAGTTTTATGTCAGCTTTTGATGTGAAAATGTAGGAACGAATGTAATCTTCCGGTCAAAATATCGGTCATTACACCACATTGTAGGGTCTGTGTAGATGACCAATATGACCGTTGTAGGGTTTCTAAAACAGGGAACACATGGGGGAAGGATGTCTTTCAAATACAAACATTACAATTGACCTTAATTCTCAAAAACATGAAAAAATTTACAACTACACTAGCCGCAATAGTTCTACTTCAAATCATTTCATTTGCGAATAACGATACTGATTCTAAAACCATTTTGGTTTCTGCTAACAAAGTAGAAGTTTCAATGGCAGCTGAACTTTCGAGCAGAATGGTAGTTGCATCATCTTTTGATGTTGATGACAATCAGGTTGAAATTGAATTTAAATCAGATGTAGAGAGTGTTGAAATCTACGATCATACCGGTGAATTGGTATTTGTAGTTCCTGTACTTTCCAATGAATTCAATCTGGGTCTTGGTTTGTTTGAAAAAGGTGAGTATAAAATAGGTTTTAAATTCGACGGCGAAGCTGATGTTCAGTTGGCTGATATGGCTGTCAAAATATAGCACAGGTGTAATCATAAAAATTAGGGTATTAAAAAGGCTGTCTGG
>JAHDDD010000086.1:3766-12943 GCA_020629535.1 Saprospiraceae bacterium | reverse complement strand
AGCCTGTCTTCAATTTCACCTTTATACGATTGCAATCAGGGTTTCTAAATCAAGTTCAAGTAGATTAAAGTCGTGAAGGAATTCAGGTACATTGTTCTTCACCAAATCTTGTGCAAATCCTTCAATCAATGCAGATTTGCCAACACCTGGTTCTCCTACTATGATCACATTTGGTTTGGTTCTTCGTCCAATGATTTCTTTCAGTTTTCTCAATTCCCCTTCCCGACCAATGATTTCATCAAGTTTGCCATCACGGGCATCTTGGGTTTTGTCATTGCAAAATTTCATCAATGTCTTTCCACCCTGTATTGCCGGTCCTGACGGTTTTGTTGAACCTTGATCATTTGAACCAGCATCGGTGATGCCCAACGAAGCATTTTCCAAAGCCAATTGAATCAATTCGTTTTCTGTGATGGATAGGGTTTTGAGTTTGTCTTGACTAAAAGCAATGTCGGGTCTTACCAAGGCTATTAATATGCACATGGGTGTCAATAATTCCAGACCTAATTTAATTCTGTTCACATCAGCTACTTCAAGAACCTTATCAATGGACTTGTCTGGACCGGGTTCGCTAACGGGGCCTGTAGCCTTTTCCGAAGATTCTATTCTGTAATCTGCCCAGTCTTTTAGATAATTCACATCCTTGCCGAATGCAACTAGCTCCGATGCTAGTCCTATTTCATTGTGCAAAACTGCCTTCAAAAGATGTGGACCGCTGTATGTAGGCGATACATTTTCTTTGGCTATGGATTGGGCAATCTGAAGTGCTTGCCTGCTATATTCAGAAAGATTGTGAGTAGTCATTGAAGTTGTTTTTTTTATTCTGATACTTAGAGTATCCAATTAGATATCCTTTCCCAAACCAAAAAGTAAATGAAGAAGAAGAAAAAAATGTGATGAGGAGATGGTCTCCTATCAATGAAGTTCTAATTGATTTACTAATGGTAGTGGAGTAGTTACTAGCCTTCTGTAAGCGAGTAAAAGCCTTGCAATGTTAAGGTACGACTATAAATACACTCTACTATCACTGAAAACCATGAAAATAACTTGTGCAGATGCGGACGAAAATTGAGTAATTTTCTTCTTAGAGAATCATAAATATCTTTCAATATTGTTATTTTGAGACATCTAAAAAATTAATATATAAAAGATGAAATTGATTATAAGCTTGTTTTTGACCTTAGGATTGTTCATAAATCTTCAAGCCCAAAGTCTCCAAACAGAAAATGCCAAAATTTCACAAATTCAATCTTTGATTAATCAGTTAGATGCTGAGATCATTGACGATCATTGTGAAGTGCCTTGTGGAATATATGGAGATTCATTGCGAATTGCATTGATGTACGAACATGCGTTTACCATTGAAAAAGGCATCATGTCAGTCAATGAACTAGCAGAAGCAGATACGCCCAATTATAACCAAATTGTAAGATGGGTGATGAATAAAGAGCACCATGCTGAGCAAATACAAGATATAGTCAGTCAATATTTTTTACACCAAAGAATTAAGAAGCCAAAAGATCGAGTCAGCAAAGATATGCTAGATCAATACCATCATAGATTGGCAACATTGCATGCCATTGCGGTGGGAGCTATGAAATGCAAGCAAGCTTCTGATTTAGATAGAGTCAAAGCATTGAAAGATGCAATCCATGATTTCGAGCATGCTTACTTTGGCGAACAGGGCCATAAGCATTGATCTAAATTTTCACACCCTTTAATGAACAACAAAACTTCCAAACGTACCCGAATCAAGTAAAAATTGGTTCAAAAATTGAATTATTAATTTTTCAATACGTCAAACCTGCCATCAGATCACGACCTGATGGTCTATTGTATGTTTATTAAATTTGAATAAAATGTTCCTCAAGATCCTAGTATCTCCACTTGTTACCATTCTTCTTATTTCTGTATCTATTTTATTTTTTACTTCAAATCTTCAAGCACAAAAGCCAAGAGCTGCCTCCAGCTTGGACATGGAATTGAAAGAAGATGAGAAGAAGCAGATCCAAAATATTACCAAAGGGAAAATCAATAAAAGAACTGGGCATCCAGTCTCTTTGTATGGTGTCAATCAACAAATGACAGCTGATACACCCGAAAGAATGGCAGAGGAATATCTAAATAAAAATGCAGCTTTACTTGGCTTGAAGTATAGTGATCTTAAGGATTTGTCCCATCATTTTACCAGAACCACCAATGCTGGAAGCGTTGTTAGATTCAGGCAATTATCACATGGTTTACCGGTCAATAAAAATGAAATTACCATAAATATTGATCCTCAAAACAGGGTGCAGTATGTGCAAAGTTCCTACGAGCCACTGCTTGATGTGAAAGATGTTCGGCCTCAATTATCACCTGCTGAAGCAAGTCAATTGGTCAGTAATTATATTCAGCCACAGTCAATACTGGCTCCCATGAGCAATCAATTGATGATTTATCAAAATGAAAAAGAGGCGAGACTGGCATACGAAGTTGTAATACATTGTTCTACACCTTTAGGTGAATGGCATGCTTTCGTCGATGCAAAGACTGGAGATATTTTCAAAGTAGAAGATCAATTGCGATATTATTGTAAATCACACAAGGGTGATAAAACGCATACGCACGAAGGGTGTAGTCATGGTCCTGGAGATCCGATAAAGAAGAAAGCAATTCTAGAATTACCTACACCTATGATGGTCAATGGTAACGGTTTTGTTTTTGATCCAGATCCACTTTCATCTAATACTGTCAATTATGGTGGAAACTACTCTGACAATAGCGATGCAACAAATACAGATCTTGATGCTGCAAGATTTAACTATACACTTTTGGATATCACCCAAAGTGGAAGTACTTATAAGCTGGAAGGGCCTTGGGCGGAAATTGTTGAGCATGAGGCACCTTCGACTGGTTTGTTTACACAAAATTCTCCAGTCTTTGAGTTTAATAGACAAGAACAAGGATTTGAAGCAGTTAGCGTATACTACCACGTTGATTATATGATGAGATACGTGAATCTCACCTTAGGTTGTAATATTACTCCCACCCAATATACCGGTGGAGTTCAGTTCGATCCACATGGAGCAAATGGTGGAGATCAATCGTATTATACGGGAGCAGCAGGAAGAATTGTTTTTGGTGAAGGTGGCGTAGATGATGGAGAAGATTCAGATGTTATTCATCATGAGCTAGGCCATGCTTTACATGATTGGGTCACTGGTGGAAATCTTTCTCAAGTCGATGGATTGAGCGAAGGAAGTGGTGATTACATAGCCCAATCCTACAATCGTGGACTTGGATATTGGGCTCCTACAGATCCGCAGTATCACTGGGTTTTTAATTGGGATGGGCACAATCCATTCTGGCCGGGTAGGGTTACCAATGACACAGATATTTATCCAACCGATCTTGGTAGTGGCATTCATAATGACGGCCAAATGTGGGCGAGTACCATGATGCAAATTTGGGACGATATTGGCCAACAACAAGCTGATAAAATATTCTATGAAGGACTTGGAATGACCAACGGAAGTTCCTCTCAAGATGATGCCGCCAATGCAGTATATCAAGCAGCAATCAACTTGGGCTACACATCAACGGAGTTGACTTTTATACATACACATTTTACCAATAGAGGCTATAACTTACCAGTACTCAATGGACCTCCATTGGCAGATTTTACAGCAGACAAAACGTCTCTGTGCCTGGATGATGGAAATACGATTTCATTCACAGACCTTTCATCTTCCAGTCCTCCGGCAACAAATTGGTCATGGTCCTTTCAGGGTGGATCACCAGCTACTTCATCTGTGCAAAACCCAACTGTGAGCTATTCAACGCCTGGTGTATATGATGTCACATTGACAGTAACCAATGTCAACGGTGTTGATACAAAAACCCGAGCTGGATATATCACGATCACTCAAGGTGCTGGTTGCCCAGTCTGTGAATCAAGCGTTAACACTACACCTGTGGCTATTAACGATGGTCCTCCGGCAACCTATACATCAACCATGAATATCAATACCACTGGAACCATTAATGATGTGAACATTCCCAATATAGTTGGAACGCACACTTGGGTTTCAGATCTAAGTTTCTCAATCGAACATCCTGATGGGACGATCGTCAATCTTATAGGAAATGATTGTGGAGACACCGATGATTTTAATATTGGCTTTGATGATCAATCCTCCAATACCAATCCTCCATGCCCGTATGTTGACGGTCAGGTGTATGTGCCAGTGTCTCCTCTGTCTGCCTTTAACGGTAAGCCAGCAAATGGCACTTGGACTTTAAGAATTGTGGATGGTGCGGATCAAGATGGTGGGCAATTGACCAGTTGGGAACTTGAAGTGTGTGCGAATCCACCAGCTGATCCTGATTGTGTTCAAAATCATGATCTACCTGGAACCATCGCTTCAGATACGTACAAGGCCTCTGACTGGATAGTCTCAAATGGGAAAGTTGCTGCCAATGCGAATGTCTTTTTCGAAGCTGGCAATTTCATTGAACTTGAACCGGAATTTGAAGTTTTCATCGATGGGACAAGCACTGGGACAGTCTTTTCTGCAATTATAGAAGATTGTATACCAGCCATCATGAGTGATGGAGATGAAAAATGATGAATTAAAAAGCACTTTTTGAGGAGGAATCTTAAAGTTTGGAAAGTTTGATCAAAACTTCCTAACTTAATCATTAATACAACTTCATGAGGTTTTTGGTCCTGATCATCCTGCCTATACTTTGCTGTAAGGTCTCCTTACTTGCGCAGTATCAGTTTAAAAATCTGAATGTAGATCATGGACTTTCTCAAAACAGTGTCACCTCCATTTCACAAGATTCTACTGGTTCTATCTGGTTTGCTACCCAAGATGGACTTAATCGCTATTCCGGAAATTTCGAGATTTTCGATAAATATTTCGACGATGTCACAAGGCCAGGATACAATATACTAGGCGACATATACACTGATCGTGAGGGGAAACTGTGGATCATCACCCAAGGTGGAATGCTTGAATATTTTTCTCAGGATGAAAATCAGTTCTTTAAAATAGATCATTTAAATGAAGTTCGGGATATCATCCAAGACAAGGATTTTAACCATTGGATATTGCGCAGTGAAAGTGCGATAACAACATTTAGGTCTGATTCTATATTATGGTCTAAAGATCTAAATTGTCAATGCAGAATCAACCGATTGCAAATCATTGACGATAAACTCTTTGCCTTATCAAATAAAGGTTTATTTGAAATAGAAAAAGATGGTGACATTGAGAAGAGCTATCAGCAGTTGAATATCAGTTCTTTAGAGATCGATGATGAAGGCTTTCGTTGGATTGGGACATTTGGAAACGGACTTTGGCTTCATCAGTCTAACTCAAATAAGCTTGTCAAGTTCAACGGTGTTCCCAACGATTTGGTCGTATATGATCTTTTGAATGATTCCTCGGGTAGGCTATGGATTGCAAGTTATGGTGATGGGCTTTATATGATTGAAGATGAAGAAGTGTACCACTTTGAACCTTCAGAAAACAACAACAGCTCTATTAGTTATCATGATATCTTGGATATTTTTGAGGATCGTTCAGGTGCGATATGGTTCAGTACCGATGGAAGAGGCGTTGACATTTTTGATCAATATCTTCAAAAATTCAATGTAGTGAACAATGATATTCTTGAAGATAAGGCAGAAGTAGATGTTGTCCGATCCATTTTTGTGGATGAAGAATATTTATTGGCAGGTACATCAGGAAAGGGATTAACAATTCATAGAAAAGATGAAAAATCCTGGAAGACCTTTACGACCAACGATGGACTGTCTTCTGATAGGATCATGAGCATTGCAAAGATAGATGATCTATATTTAGCAGGAACTCAAGGAGCCGGAGTGGATATTTTTACCATTGAAAAAAATCAAATTCGACCACACAGAAATATTCTGAGAGGGATGACGGTATGGAATATGTGTCCGATGTCATCAGGGAAGATTTGGATTGCCACAAGACAAAATGGGTTGATACTTTTGGGTCAAAATTTTGAGATTGAATTGCAAAGATTTGTGCCGATAACCGAGGGAGTGGCGAGCATAAGGAAATTGATTTGTTCTGAAAACAGAGTATGGGTTGCCACAGATGAGCATGGATTGTATAGCTATATTCCTTCTTCAAATACATGGACGAATCACAGTGATAGTAAATTTGGTAACAAGATAAAATCTATCAACTTACAAAATGATAAACTTTTGATCGGGTCCAATGGTGACGGTTTGTTGGTATATGATATTGAAAATGATCAATGGGCAACCCTCGCAGACCGTAAATCCGGGCTTTCAAATAATGTGGTCTATGGAGCTTTTAAACAAGATGAAAGTATTTGGGTGAGTTCAAATAGGGGAATATCAAGATTAGTCGTAGGTGATGATTTTAAGGTGGAGTCAATTAGAAATTTCGATAAAGCCGACGGCCTGCAATCTTATGAGTTTAACACTGGGGCATACTTTCAAGATGAAAACAACCTAATTTATTTTGGTGGAATAGAAGGCTTGAACTGGTTTGATCCAAAGAAAGTTCCGAGCAGTCCGTTTCAGCCCACACCTTTCATCTCGAGCTTTCAAGCAGGAGGTCAGACATTGAATCATCATCAATTAGATAATTATTCATTAGATGCAGATCAAAATAGTTTTACCATAGAATTTGCATCTGATATGCTCTCAAGTGCAGACTATGCAATGTTTGCCTACAGATTGGATGGATTTGAAACTGAGTGGACCTATACGAATGATACAAAAGCCGAATACATGAACATTCCGGCAGGGGAATATTCATTTCAACTCAAGGCAGGTAATTATGATGAATTGTGGAATGAACAGATTTTGGAACAAACCATTGAAGTAAAACAGAAATGGTTTTTAAAAAAGTGGGTTCAAGCTTTATTCCTCATAGCACTTGCTGCCATAGGTGGATGGTTGATCTGGTCAAGAAAAAAACAATTGGCTTATGAAAAACAGATTGAACAGGATGAGGTGGAAAGAAAGATGCTCATCAATTTGAATAAAAGCAAAGCAGAGATGTATTCAAACATCACCCACGAATTAAAGACACCTTTGACCATTATAAGCGGAGTAACAAAGCAATTGGATATAGATCCTAGTAAGAAGAATCTCATATTGCGAAATAGTGATAATATGCTCGATCTCGTAGACCGGATGCTCATCCTGTCAAAGGCGGAAAGTGAAGTGATGCCATTAAAGAAAGAAAAAATCGAGCTTGTTTCTTTTACAGAAGGATTGGTGAACTACTTCCAGCCACTCGCGACTGAAAAATCAATCGAGTTGAATTTTCACAATGAAATTTCTTCTTTACTCGTTTTGCAAGATTCAGAAAAATACAAATTCGTTGTAAATAACTTATTGTCTAACGCCATCAAGTACACGCCAAATGGAGGAAAGGTTCTCCTTACTCTTGGTACAGCGAATGACAGAATAAAGTTAGAAGTTAAAGATACCGGCATTGGAATCATTGAAGATGAAAAAGAGAAAATCTTTGAAAGATTCTATCAATCGAAATCTGCAGCAGGGCAGGGGACAGGAGTTGGATTGACCATTGTGAAGCAATTCGTAGACATCATGAAAGGAGAAATCAAGGTCGATTCTACTATACACAAAGGGGCAGCTTTTACAATATATTTACCCTTTGAATACCCAACTGAATCAGTGGTCAGCCAAAAGATGCCAGAACTTATCGCTGTTAAAGAAAAGTGTGTTTTAATCGTTGAAGATAATCAAGATATGCTGGCTTATATGAGAAGTATATTTTCTAAAACGTATACGGTCATTGAGTCACAGACTATTGAATATGGACTGGAACTGGCATCAAATCATTTACCAGATATAGTGCTTTGTGATCTCAAGTTACCTGACGGAAATGGATTGGATTTAATTGAAAAAATTGCAAAGAATCCAAAAACAGATCATATCCCAATCATAGTGGTGTCGGCGAATACAAGTTCATCGACAAAGATGGATGCATTGAATGCGGGTGCAGATGTATTTATGGCCAAGCCCTTTAATGAAGCAGAACTGCAATTGAGAGTAAAAAAATTATTATACAAGAATCCTATTTCAGGAAATGCAAAATCTGGCAATGATGAAAATATGTCGAGCGTAGCTGAAAATGAATTCATGGATAAGATCATTCTTTGCATTAGACAGAACATGACAAATCCTGAATTTGGATTGCAACACTTGTGTAAAGCTGTATATCTGGAAAGAACACAAGTCTATCGAAAGATTAAGCACTTCACCAACTTGTCTCCCAGTCAGTTGATCAGAAGCATGCGAATGGATCATGCCGTAAATCAGATAAAAAGAGGAGAGAAGAATATCGAAAGATTAGCCTCAAATTGTGGTTATTCTGATCCAAAATACTTTTCAAAAGTTTTTCAAGGGCAGTTTGGAGTGTCCGTGCAGAAATATTCATCAAAGTACTAATGCAACATATTTCTCACTGATAATCAATGGATTATAGGTCAGTTGGAGGTCAAATGCAACATTTTTACCCCTAAACAATGCAACAACCAACTCGATTTTCCCATCGCCAATTCTTTACATCATGACCTATTTGGCCCAAATTTGAGCAAAGACGGGATTTCAAAATGTGATTGTAAAATTCAGATTCAAAAGACAATCTGATTCTATTGACAGGGACTAAAATTCATTGTAGGGCAACTTCCAAGTTTTTTTTAATGTATGTGAAATCATTGTGTTCTTAATATTTACATGCAGAATCATATCCCGTTGTCAGTAAAATTTGGCAATGTAGGAAGTTGTCAGATTTTGCTGACACCATTAATTCGGAATAAAAAAAAACAACATTCTTATGGGGACCGCTTCCAAATTATCACAAATTCGACCATCTAGATTATCACAGAGAGAGACTGAAGTCTTGAAACTGATATCATTAGAGTACACAACGCTCGAAATTGCAAGAATTCTTTACATTTCAAAGAATACGGTCGAAAGTCACAGAAGAAAATTATTGATCAAAATGAATTGCAGAAATTCTGCAGGCCTGGTGAGGGTAGCTTGTGAGCATTCATTGATTTAATGTGCATATCAAAATATTCATGCAATTTTTGAATTGAAATTACTCAAACTCAAATCCGAAGTTTAGACAAAACATCTATTTGCAT
>JAHDDD010000086.1:2287-3666 GCA_020629535.1 Saprospiraceae bacterium | reverse complement strand
CCAAAACAGATACGACCAATCCGGCAAACTTGTTTGGATTAAAGTACTCCTTTTTAGTATCTGTGGTTTTTATTTCATCTTTTGTTTCATTTAATATAAATGAAACAAAAGATAAAGTAATTGCAAGAGATAATGTGAGCGCGAGGCGCAGCCAGTTTTTCATAATGTGATGGGTAGTGGTTTAAAATAAGAATCTAATGACCAGCGGGGTGGCATCTATTCCTTGTTTTCTGAAAGTTAATCTTCACTTTTTTTTTTGAAGCCAGATCAGAAATCTTTTCAGCAAAATCAGAAACTTCTTCTTCGATAAATTCACCAATGCTGTGAATGTTGATAGGTTCACCTCTCATTGACAACTTATCTGAAGCTGTAATAGCTTTTGGCACAATACCCCAAAGAATAGCATATAGGAAAAATCCTAGACCTGAAGACATAATGGTTCCGACAACAAAAATGATACGCATCCAAAGAATATCTTTGAATCCAAAGTATGCTGCCAGCCCGGCGCATACTCCTCCAAGAATTTTATTTTCTGAGTCTCGGAAAAGTTTTCTTTTTGAAGAATTCATGGTTTCTTGGTTTTGATTGGTTTCCATTGTCTCTTCTCCCATCATTTCTTCTGGCATTCCCATGATATTTATAATTTCAGCCACATGGGATTTGCTGATGATTTGATGAGATTTGTTTTTTTCTACAAATAATTCTGCAATTCGAAGCTCAATGTCATGAACGATTTCTTCTTGTCCTTCTGTGAAACGAAATTGTCGATGGACTGCTTCAAGGTATTTGTCGAGGAGTTCATATGCATCATTATCGATGGTAAATGGAAGTCCTCCAAGATTTATGTTATTAGTAATTTTCATCGTGATTAATTGTTGATAGATTGATTGATAGCTTTTTCGAGTGTCTGCCAGGTGCCAAGCAGTTCTTGATAAAATTCCTGTCCTTTATCGGTGATCGTATAATATTTACGCGGCGGACCTGCTTTAGACTCTTTCCATGTATACGTCAACAAATCGTCTTTTGTCAGACGGTTGAGTAATGGATACATGGTGCCTTCCTTGACTATCAATTCAGCTTTTTTGAGTTCGTTGATGATGTCAGAAGGGTAGGCTTCTTCCCTTTTTATGATGGAAAGCGTACAAAGTTCTAATAGACCTTTTTTCATTTGTGCTTTTGTATTTTCCAAGTTCATAGCACAAATATAGGGCATAGCATGGTACTATGCAATGCCAAGTAGTAGGTTTAGCATGAATGTCAGGATTTATTCGACGAAATGAATCAAATTGACAATTTGTGGAATTTGGCAATGAGTCAATTAGAAAGTTTGTCAATTGTTTGTACTGCGTAATTGCCCATTGCCAAATATTGCCAAATTG
>JAHDDD010000086.1:0-2187 GCA_020629535.1 Saprospiraceae bacterium | reverse complement strand
TCCAACCTCCTCACTCACTCCATTGCGATTCTTCTGAACTCACTTAGAGACATGCATGGTTTTGGAATGAAAACTTCTTTTAATTAATTGGTAAAACTCTGTGACCCTCTGTGCTTCTCCGTGCAGCTCTGTGAAATAGATATTGAGATCTGTCGCTGCGGTATTGGGGTCAAAACTCGTCATTCGAAACTCGTCATTCAAATCATTCTCCTTCCAGCCTCCTCACTCCTTCCATTGCGATTCTTCTCCCCGGTGCTCTGTCTAAAACTTTTTCGAAAAACATCTTGGCTTTCTGCGTATTGCCATTCTGTTCCAACCATTCAGCATACATTTCATGACTGGGTTTTACAATCTCCGGTGGACCGTAAGTGTAGCTGGTTTCCTCCTCCTTTTCAACGGCGTCTTTCAAATGTGATTCTACTTTTTCTTTATCATTTTCCAACATTGCTACCAACGCTTTGAGTTGATGTTGAACGACCTCTGTTCTTTTTACATGATTTTTTGTGGTGCGACCACGCTTATAATTTCCACTGCACATGGCTGATTGGTTTGATAAGGCATCTTTGTAACCATTTGAAATTTCACTTTCCAAATCATCGATTAGATCGAGTAAAACATCTTTTTTGTTTTCTTCATACGCATGCATACCGTTAATGAAACATTTCGTACCATAAATTTGAAGCGGAAGATCACTGTAATCTACATCATCATACCTGAGAGAATCGTTCCAACTATTGGTTTCTGTAAAGTAGGCCGCTTTCATCATCACGGTGTGGGAAACGGCTTTTGGACTTTGTTCTTCTTCACAATATTCTTCCATTTGTTGCACCAGTGTTCTCGCCTGATCGAATTCTCCTCTTTGTAAATGGCCATACATCAGCCACTTCAATGAATGAAAATCAATGGCTTTGTTTGTAAGATCCTTTCTTTCTTTTCTGTCAACGCTCGCTTTCACTGCAGCCTGATTTGAACTGATTACTTCATTCCACATGCCTAACGCTACGTAGATATGCGAAGGCATATGCAATGCGTGAGCCGCATCAGGAGCCACCTTTGCATAACTATTAGCTGCCTCCAGAGCCTTGTGTGCATTGGTCGGATCATCATATCCGTGTATTAGATAATGAAGTGCACCTGGATGTTGTGGGTTTTCATCAATTATAGATTGTGCAATCTTTGCTCCTTTTGAGTATAATTTTTCGTCGCGCCCATCTTCGACTGAACCCAAAAGTGACAATGCATAAAATGCCCGAACTTCATGATTCTTTGGATACTTTTCATACAATGATTTCATGAATGCAGCATAAGCCTTATCATTCTCTTTCTTGGTCCCATTTCCGTAAAGGACACAGATTGCATCAAACATATCTTTTTCAAATTCAGTCTTGAATTTTAACCTTTGCTCTATACTATCGTTCCCTAATTTTCTCAAAGCTTGCAATGCTTCTTCTTTGGCTTGCTCTCTCCATAGCGGATGGTTTTCGCTCATGGCTTCTCCCCAATAAGCCATTGCACATTGAGGATCAATATTTTGGGCCTGAACAAATTTTTCTTCTGCATCATCAAATTGAAAACTGTGTAACAGCAACAGTCCTTCATTGAAAAAGTCGATCGCATTTTCTGCACAAGTGATGTCAATACTGATTGTGCCGAGTTCAGCCCCTTCCGGGGAATCATTTTTTGTGGGGGAGTCATTGCACGAAAAAAGAGATAAAAACAGGAAGCCAACAAAGAAAATGGTGGGCATTGATTTGGAAATGATCATGGTATCAAAGATTAATTTGATGGAAAGATAAAATATTTCATTTATATAAATACCTGATAATCAGCGTAAATTCATTGAGTATAGACCCATTAGAAATTTTATTTAAAAATAATTCAAAGTTTTGTCCCCCTTTCGGGGAATGGCTTCGTCATGTGGGTGAATGTTTAAAGAAACAGAATAAAATTCTAATTTGTACACAATTAAAAACTATTAAAGATGAAAGATTTTATGTTGATTTTTATTGGAAGTGAATATGCTACACTTGGTTTATCTCCACAAGAGATGCAGGAGCGAATGGGAAAGTGGTTTGCATGGAACACCAAAATGAGAGAACAAGGAATCGTAAAACATGGCGATGCATTGAACGCTGGCGGCAGAACTGTTTCTGGTGAAAACCGAACAGTAACCGACGGACCTTTTGC
>JAHDDD010000085.1 GCA_020629535.1 Saprospiraceae bacterium | reverse complement strand
TTTAAGCTCGATTTTGGGAAAACAGCCATCGGAAACATTAGTCTTTTTGGTGTAGGTGGAGTGAGCGACATTGAATTTCTGAGAGAGGAAATTGATGAAAATGATTTGTTTGCTGCTGCGGATGAAGATGCAGCAGCAGATTCCAGATTCGGAGTCATTGGATTGAAACACAACTTTTTATTGAGCGACCATTCTTATTTGAGAACCATAGTTGGCGTTTCAGGCAATGGTGTTGAATTTACTCGACAAAGGTATTATCAAAAAAACAACGAAGAAATAAAAAGTCCATTCGTACTAGGTGATGATTCCATGGGAAGGATTTCAATTTCATCATATTACAACAATAAAGTAAATAATAGACTCACCACTCGTGTTGGTATTTTGGCAGAGAGAATAAATGCCAATCTAGGATTCGAAAGTGCTGAATTGGGTATTGATGATGACAATGATGGGATCTTTGATTTAATACCAATTTACGGATTTGACGAAGCGAGCATTTTGCTTCAACCTTATGCACAGGCACAATATCGTCTCAATGAAAAGCTGACTCTTAATGGCGGTCTTCATGGAATGTACTATGATTTGAATGATCAATTTGTAGTAGAGCCCAGAATTGCCTTGAAATATAAAGTGCATCCCAAACATGCAGTCAATATTGGTTATGGCATGCATCACCAAAGAGTCCCTATCCCAATTCAGATTGCAACAATGGTACAAGATGGACAAATTACAAAGCCAAGATCTCAATCTTTCAAGAAGCAACCAGTTTGTAGTAGGTCATGATTATAAAATCAATGAGAGTTGGAGATCCAAATTAGAAGTTTATTATCAAGCGATTGACAATGTACCAGTCGATAAAACACCGACCAGTTTTTCAGTCTTAAATGTAGGTGCGGACTTTGGATTTCCGATTGACAAAAACAATTTGATAAACCAAGGGACCGGTAGAAATGTTGGTGTGGAACTGACGGTAGAAAAATTCTTCAACAAAGGCTACTATTTTCTAGCGACGGGATCTCTGTTTGATTCTAAATATGAAGGTAGTGATGGAATTGAAAGAAACACTGCCTTTAACAATCGAGCTGTTGGGAATCTCCTTTTTGGAAAAGAATTCAATTGGGGTGCAGAAGACCAACACAGATTCACTATTGATACGAAGTTGACCTCCGCGGGAGGAAGATATTTTACACCTGTTGATTTGGAGGCATCAAGAATCAATGAAATCGAAATCCGAGATGAAGCAAATGCATATTCTAAACAATTTGATCCATATTTTAGATGGGATGTGAAATTTGGAGTGAAGTTGAACAGTACCAAGCGTAAATTTGCACAAGCTTTTTATTTCGATATTCAGAATGTCACGAACAATCAGAATATCTTTAGTCAAAATTACAATCGTCAAACAAACGAGGTGAATGATGTATACCAAATTGGATTCTTCCCTAACTTTATGTACAGAGTAGAATTTTAACCATTGAAAAGAGCAGTCAAATATCTTGGATTCAATGATACCTGGTTGATATTGATCGGTATCCCCTTCGTGACTGTGGTTACGACCATAATGACTTTTGGCATGGAAGGGATCACTTCAATGATCAAAGGTTGTTTGCCGATCGGGTTTATTTTTACCACTGCTTATTGGTTCACCTTTCGGGAAATCATGATCAGGTATCACAAAAGGTATCCTGATTATGATTTTTCCATAGAGCGGATATTATACATCGTAATCAGTTGTGGCTTTTGGTACCTCATTGTAAAGTTTGCAATTGGGTTTCTTGTTCATAATTTGTTTAATGAATATTCAATTTTGGAGAAGGAGAATATGTTGGCCACACAGATTTCCACCATGATTGTCATTATGATGGTTTTCTTTTTGTACGAAGGCATTTACTATTTCAACAAATCAAGAATTATCCAAATAGAAAAGAATAGATTGGAAAAGGTAACGGCGGAACAAAAATTGGATACACTTAAGAATCAGGTCAATCCGCACTTTCTATTCAATAGTTTGAATACATTGGTTACCATCATTCCTGATGATCCGAAAATGGCCATCAACTTTGTGCAGAATCTTTCTACGACGTACAGGAATATCCTTGAATTTCGAGACGAAAAGTTGATTCCAATCAGACAAGAATTGGTGGCTCTAGAATCGTATATCTATTTATTGAAAACCAGATTTCACGGTAAAGTTCATATTTACAACAATATCAAAGATGAAGTGAAAGAAGATTTCATTCTTCCAATATCTTTGCAAATTTTGATTGAGAATGCGGTTAAGCACAACATCACTTCTAAAAACAAACCATTGAAAATCGAGCTAGACTCAAACTCGACGCACATCACCGTCAAGAATAATCTTCAAAGAAAAAATCAAAACTATAGTTCCACCAAATTGGGATTGGCGAACATCAGTTCAAGGTACAATTTGTTGGTTGATGAAGATATTCATGTGATTGAAAATGAAGATTCATTTATTGTAAAACTACCAATTATAAAAAATAAATTAAATGAGAATTCTCATCGTTGAGGATGAGCATTTCGCAGCTGTAAGACTCGAAAAACTTGTCCAGCAAAAAATTCCAAACTCTAGTCACCTGGGAACCATTGACACAGTTGAAGAAGCTGTAGAGTGGATCAGTAGCCATCCTGAACCTGATCTTATTTTTATGGATATTCAATTGGCAGATGGTTTGAGTTTCCAAATATTTGAAAAGGCAACGGTCAATTGTCCGGTTATATTCACCACCGCCTATGATGATTATGCACTTGAAGCCTTTAAGGTCAATTCCATTGATTATCTGCTAAAGCCCATTGATGAAAATCAGTTTGAGAGGGCCATCGAAAAGTATCATCGGTTTTTCCCAACATTTTCTCGACCAGAGGTGGATTGGAAGAAAGTCATGCATAGTATGTTGAACGAATCAGAACAGTACAAGCAAAGATTTCTGGTAAAAACGGGCAATGCATTTTCGTATTTAAGTACTAATGAGATTTCATTGATCTATTCGGAAGATGGGCTCAGTTTTGCACTTGATGCAAAGGCGAAGCGGTTTCATTTAGACAACAGTCTGGAAAAGATTGAACATTGTCTAGACCCAAATCATTTCTTCCGAATTAGCAGGAAACACATTGTTGCCTTAGGCTCCATTCAAAAGGTCCATCCGTATCTTAATCAAAGATTAAAAGTAGAAATGAATGTCAATGCTGATCATGATTTGATAGTGTCTCGGGAAAAAGCAACTGAATTTAAGAAGTGGTTGGATAAGTAAAACTAAGATTCAGAGTCGAGTAAGTCGGGTCTCAACTTTTCTGTTCTTTCAATGGCAGCTTTGGTTCTCCATTCTTCGATCTTGGCATCGTGACCAGAAAGGAGAATCTCAGGAACTTCCCATCCATTGAATTGTGCTGGTCGCGTATACACCGGTGGTGCGAGCAAATTATCTTGGAATGAATCTGAAAGTGCTGAACTTTCATCATTGAGTACTCCTGGCAACAATCTGCCGATGGAATCAACCAAAACGATAGCTGCTGTTTCTCCTCCAGACAAAACATAATCACCTATAGATATTTCCATGGTAATCAGGTGATCGCGGACGCGTTGATCAATGCCTTTGTAATGCCCACAAAGGAGCATGATTTTTTTGTTTAGAGAAAGTGCATTTGCTTTTGATTGGTTGAGCGTGTCTCCGTCAGGTGTGAGGTAGATTATTTCGTCGTATTCAGACTTGGACTGTAGTTCTTTTATGCAATTAAAGATAGGTTCGACCATCATAACCATACCGGCCCCTCCGCCATATTGGTAGTCGTCTACTTGTCGGTTTTTTCCTAAACCAAACTGCCTGAGGTCAATGATATTGACCTCAAGCAGTTTTTTGTCTTTTGCTCTTTTTAAGATAGAATGCTCAAAAGGACTTTTGAGCAATTCGGGAAGTACAGTTACGACATCAATGCTAAGCATCTACTCAATTCCCAAAAGTTCAACTTCAAAAATCAAAGTTGAAAATGGCTGGATAGCCGGACTTGGACTTTGAGCACCGTAAGCAAGATCTTGTGGGATGAAAAACCTGTACTTTGAACCTACAGTCATGTATTGAAGACCCTCTGTCCAACCTTTGATCACATTTTGCAATGGAAATGAAATCGGTTGACCTCTCTCCACACTGCTGTCAAAAACATTTCCATCAATGGTGGTACCATGATAATGAACATTGACAGTTGACGATGCAGCTGGTTTTTCTCCACTTCCTTCAGTGATGACTTCATATTGAAGTCCAGAATCTGTGGTTACAACTTCTTTTCTTTTCATATTCTCTGCAAGGAATGATTCACCAGCACTTTTATTTACCTCGTGCATCTTCGCTTGTTGTTCTTGAACAAAAGTTGAAAATATTCTGTCAGCATCTTGCGCGTTTACTGCCAATTCATTTCCATTAAGGACATCACTTAGGCCTTTTGCTATTCCATCAGCATTGACACCTGAGATGCCCTGCTTTACTAAATTTTGTGCTACGATCACACCTAAACTGTAACTTACTGTATCCACTTGAGAGTATATATTTATGCTTGTTAAGAAAAGGCCCAAACATAAGATATAATTAAAGATATTTCTTCGTGTCATGTGTTTATTTTAATTCTGAATAATATTTATAGAAATATGGAATTGTCTCAATGCCTTTGTAAAAATTGAACAATCCGAAATGTTCATTTGGTGAATGGATATCATCAGAATCCAAACCAAATCCGAGCAATACAGATTTGACACCAAATACATCTTCAAACATAGATACGATAGGAATACTGCCGCCGCTTCTTTGCGGAATCGGATTTTTACCAAAAGTAGCTTCCATCGCTTTTTGCGCCGCTGCATATTCTGGCGTATCGATTGGAGTTACTGCAGGCATACCACCATGATGTGGCGTAACAGATACTTTAACACCTGGTGGAGCTATCTTCTCGAAATGTTCAGTAAATAATTTTGTGATTTTTTCAGGATCTTGATTTGGGACCAATCGCATACTGATTTTTGCATTTGCCTTCGAAGGAAGTACCGTTTTTGCGCCTTCACCTATGTATCCGCCCCACATACCGTTCACATCCAACGTTGGTCTTATAGATGTTCTCTCTAAGGTTGTGTAGCCTTCTTCGCCCATGATTTCTTCAATGTCCAAAGCTTCTTTGTAGTTGCCCAAATCGAACGGCGCTTCGTTCATCTGATCTCTTTCGGCTTTTGATAGCTCGACCACATCATCATAGAATCCTGGAATTGAAATCTTATTGTTTTCATCTTTTAAGGAAGCAATCATGGAACACAAAACATTGACAGGATTGGCTACCGCACCTCCGTATACGCCAGAGTGTAAGTCTTTGTTCGGTCCAACGACTTCTACCTCAAGATAACTCAAGCCTCTAAGACCTGTGGTGATAGATGGTACATCATTGGCTATGATTGAGGTGTCAGAAAGTAGAACAACATCACAACTCAATTTGTCTTTATGCTCTCGGCAAAATGTTTCGAGATTTACAGAGCCAACTTCTTCTTCACCTTCGAGCATGAATTTCATATTGCAAGGAAGATAACCTGCAGAGTTCATCGCTTCAAATGCCTTCATATGCATGTACAATTGACCTTTGTCATCGCAAGCTCCTCGGGCAAAAATAGCACCTGTAGGATGCAATTTGGTATTCTTGATTACAGGTTCAAATGGACCAGATTCCCACAAATCCAACGGATCAGGTGGTTGTACATCATAGTGACCATATACAAGTACCGTTGGTAGCGCTGGATCTACTATTTTTTCTCCATAAACAATGGGATGACCAGCCGTTGGAAATACCTCCACTTTTTCAGCCCCGCAGGATGTAAGTTGCGTGCTGATAAATTCGGCTGCTTTAGCGACATCATCTTTATAAGCAGGGTCTGCACTTATCGAAGGAATTTTAAGTAACTCAAGAAGTTCTTTAAGAAAGTCTTCTTTCTTTGATTCAATATAGGATTGTACTTCGTTCATGATTTATATACTACTAAAATATTCTGATATTTCTTTTTCAAGTTCTACCCTACTAACATTGCGATTTAGTTGACCTCTTTTTGCAATTGAAATTTCTCCTGTTTCTTCTGATACAATGATCGAGGTTGTACTCGTCGCTTCTGAAATTCCAAGTGCAGCTCGGTGCCTCAATCCCAATTCTTTGGGAATGGTTTTGTTCTTTGAAACTGGTAGGATACATGAGGCGGCAATAATACGGTTTAATTTTAAGAACGCAGCGCCATCATGTAATGGAGAATTTTTGAAAAAAATACTTTCAAGTAAAGGTACACTCATCTTTGCATCCAAAGGTGAACCTGTCTTGGTGTAATCTTCAATATCATCATGTGTCAATACCATCAATGCTCCCGTTCTTGTTTTGCTGAGTTCCATGGTAGCGTCTGCAATCATATGAGCGACATTGGTAGATTGTTCTTGCTGACCTTGCCGGTCTTCGCCGAAAAATTGTTCAAGAAAACGAAGCCTTCCTTTCAATGTTGTGTCACCAAGAAGCAACAGGAATTTGCGCAACTCTGGAGTAAATATGATGATCAAAATCAGTACTCCATAGCCCACAAATTTACCAAGCAAGGTTGTAAGCAAATCCATTTCTAAAAAGGAAACCAAGAACCAAGCGCAGTACAAAAGTACAGCCCCTAAGAAGATATTAAACGCAAGAGTGCCCTTCAATAATCTGTAGATTACGAAGACCAGATATCCAACAATCAGGACATCAAGGATATCTAATATCCTTATTTCTAAATTTCCTATTTCAAATAATAAATGGATCTCTTTAGTATTTCATGTTTTCATCCATGTTGTAAAACATGAATGATAAAATATCTGCTGTTTCTTCAATTTGCTTAGAAGTAGGTTTGCCGGCTCCGTGACCTGCACTTGTTTCTATTCTTATCAACACCGGATTTTCTCCTTGATGTTTGTTTTGTAATTCAGCAATGTACTTGAATGAATGTGCTGGCACTACCCTGTCATCATGATCAGCAGTGGTTACCATTGTAGCCGGATAAGACTTATTCTTAACGTTGTGTAATGGGGAATATTTGATCAAATAATCAAAAGCTTCTTTCTCTTCACTCAATCCGTAATCTGACGCCCATGCCCAACCAATGGTAAACTTGTGATATCTCAACATATCTAAAACGCCTACAGCTGGAAAACAAACTTTGAATAAGTCCGGTCTCTGAGTCATGCATGCACCTACAAGCAATCCACCATTTGAACCACCCTGGATGGCAAGCTTATCGCTGGAGGTCATATTGTTTGCTATCAGATATTCCGCAGCTCCAATAAAATCATCGAACACATTTTGTTTGCGTTCGAGTGTTCCCGCTTTGTGCCATTCAGAACCAAATTCTCCACCTCCTCTTATGTTGGCTACGACATAGATTCCATCGTTTTCCAACAGAGGCAATCTGCTCAGTGAGAAGCTTGGTGTGATTGGAATATCAAAGCCACCGTATCCGTAAAGTAAGGTGGGATTTGTACCATCATATACAAGTCCCTTTTTGTGGGTAACAAACATAGGAACTCGTGTCCCGTCTTTACTTGTAAACCACATTTGTTTGGTTTCATAATTACTTGCATCAAACTTTATCTCTGATTTTCTGAAGACGTCAGATTCAAGCGTTTCTGTGTTTAATTTGTATATGGTAGATGGTGATGTAAATGAAGTGAATGTATAAAATGCTTCTTTAGAATCTTTTTTCCCAGAAATGCCATAGGTAGACCCAATGCCTGGTAATGTAAGGTCTTTGATAAAATTGCCTTTTGGATCAAATACCTTCACGAGTGAACTCGCATTTTTTAAATAGCTGACGAACATTTTCCCACCAACCACTGATGCGCCCCTCATCGTTTCTTCTGCTTCTGGTACAATCACTTTCCAATTTTCTTTGGCAGGATTATTATAGTCAATGGCGATGATCTTGTTGTTTGGAGCATCTTCGTTTGTTTGGAACAAAAGTAAGTCTCCATCATTGTCAATGAACCTATAGTCTTTGTCAAATCCGTCAACGAGGGTTTTAAAATCTTTGGTTCCGGTCTTTGCTATTTTCAATGCATTGCCACTGGTTGATTCTACTACTGATAGTATCAAGAATTTTTCATCGTCAGATGTTGACGCATACACATTCCGTAAGGGGTTTTCAAGATCTTCAAAGATCAGTTCGTCTTTGTCTTGAGGGTCACCCAATTTGTGGTAATATAGTTTGTGATTTTCATTTTTACCTTTTAGCTCATCATCTTCATTAACTTCAGGATATCTACTGTAGTAAAATCCATCACCCGACCAAGCCATTCCGGTAAACTTTAACCAATCCAAGTTGTCTTCCAACAGCTTACCTGTTTCAAGATCCATGACTCGAGCACTTCTCCAATCTGATCCACCTTCTGAAATCATGTATCCCAATAGATTTCCTTTGCTATTAAAGCTCATCCCTCCAAGGGAGGTGGTGCCGTCGTCAGATAATTTATTGGGATCTAAAATGGTCTTTTGATTTTCATCATCCAATGCATTGATAGAATACAGAACAGACTGATTTTGGAGTCCATCATTTTTAAAGAAATAGTACTTTCCTCCTTCCTTGAAAGGGGAAGAATATTTTGGGAAATTCCAAATTTCAGTCAATCGATCAATGAGTTTTTCTCTGAATGGAATTTTATGCAAATAACCGAACGTAACCTCATTTTGTCTTGTTACCCAATCTTTTGTCTCCTCACTATGATCATCTTCTAACCATCGATACGGATCGGCGATTGAGATTCCATGATAATCATCGACCACTGATTCATCTCTTCTTGTCTCGGGATAATTCTCAATGGTCATCTTCATTTCTTCATTTGTCATTTCTTCGATTTCTTCCACCACTTCTTTAATTTCTTCAACAGCTTTTTCTGATTTTGTAGTCTCCGTTGTCATTTTCTTATTGCATGCAAATGAGCAAATAGCAACAAAGAGTAAGAATAGCGCGTTTTTCATGTTTGGAATGGGTAATTATATATTTGAAAAAAACTTAATGTAAATATATTGAAACTAACGGTTTCCTGTTTTATATCTTTGAGTTAATATTCTAACTATGTACAAGGTTACTTTGATTTTGCTGATGTCAGCTTACTTTTCGATCAATGCTTTGGCACAATATGCTAGTATACATAATTGTGACGTAGCATTTGAAGGGGTTGACCCTAATTTAGACGAATATTTGGTGGAAATGGGCAAAGAAAAATTGTTTTATTTCACACCATCATATCTTGAAAGACTATTAACAGAGTTTCCTTTGGTAGAAGCAGAAGGAAATTTACATAGAACATCCGGTTATGTCTTTTTTGCAATGAATTTGAAAGTAAATTCTGCACGAGCGAAGAAAGACTATGGAAGCATCAAGAAAGGATCAATGTTAAAATTCTTTTTGATGGATGGAAATAGTTTCTATTCGTTTAATTTGACAAATTACAAACCCAAAATCAATGAAGACCGAACAGCTACTTTGTACATCGCCTCATGCAGTTTTGACAAAGATGAAATCAAAATGCTGGAGAATTCATTCATTGACAAAATAGGTGTTACTTGGAGTAATGGATATGAAGAATACGAGATATTCAATCCTGACTTTTTTATCAATCAAATGCAATGCTTAGAATCTAAATAAGATGCTTGGACTAAAACTAAAAACCGACCCTAGATGGGTTGATCTCACTGAAAAATCCCTTGAAGAAATATTGACAGATCACGCCTATTGTGAACAAAAGGCAGCTACTTCTTGTATCTCTCTTATCCAGCAATATCCCGAAAGAGAGCGTATGGTAGATGAGTTAGCTCCCGTTGTTACTGAAGAATGGGGACACTTCCGTATGGTTCTAAGAGAACTAAAAAACAGAAACCTAAAATTAGGTAGTCAACGAAAAGATGAATATGTAAACGCACTCCAAAAATTCCAAAAAAAGGATGGAAGTCGAGATGACAGATTGGTGGAAAAGTTGTTGGTTTTTGCATTGATAGAAGCCAGAAGCTGTGAAAGATTCAGACTTCTTTCCTTAGGTTTGGAAGATGAGTATCTGCGTGATTTCTATCACCAATTCATGGTCGCCGAAGCAAATCACTACAAAATGTTCATCGAGCTTGCTCGCGAATACGGAGACCCCGATAAAGTAAATGCCCGTTGGCAAGAGTACCTCGAACATGAAGCCCAAATCATGGAAGACCTCGAACTTAGAGGAGACAGAATGCATTGATTTTTATTAGTGAGCTAGTGAGTTAGTGAGTTAGTGAGCTAATGATTTATTAGCCAGTGAGCTAAAAATCTAGTGCTTGAATGTGCTAATCAGTCAAGGTGATTCGCATTAATTATTAATGTCCTCCTCAACTGGGCTCAGGGTAAAACTTCAAAAATCGTCCCCTTCGAAAATCGTAATTCGTACTTCGTCCTTTCAAAAATCGTCCCCTTCGACAGCACTCAGGGTAAAACTTCGAAAAATTGTAATTCGTCCTTCGTACTTTCAAAATTCGTCCCCCTTATACAGTGCTCAGGCTAAACTTCGAAAATGGTCCCCTTCGAAAATCGTAATTCGTACTTCGTACTTTCAAAAAATTGCTAAGCCAATTTTAATTTGTTTACCTCCCCTTCCTCCATTCCATACATTATTGAGGGCATGATAAAGCAGTGAATAGATTCCATCGCAAATGAAAAATTTTTTGGGTTAACATTTTTTGTATCATCCGTGCGTCATTGACGTGCACAAAATTTGAGTTTTATGAATGCGTTATCAAATTCTGTTCAATTGATTGGCAACCTGGGAGCTGCGCTCGAAAAGGTAAGCTTTAAAGATGGAAATTATCTTGTGAAATTTCCACTGGCCACAAGTGAGTACTGGACAAATTCCGATGGGGAGAAAGTTCAAAATACACAATGGCATCAGGTTGTTGCCAAAGGCAAATTGGCAGAAAACATGGAGAAGGTTCTTGAAAAAGGACACAAGGTCGTGTTACAGGGCAAGCTTGTCTACAGATCCTGGAAAGGCAAAGATGGGCAAGACAGGTATTCAGCGGAGATTGTAGCTTACAATTTTCTTAAAATGACACCGAAGCCCGCCTAATAGCGCCGGCGCAAAGATTTTGATGCTCTTTGCGCCGATTTTTTTATCTCAGACTCTGATTGATGGCTTCCAAGCTTTCATTACCAGGACAAAGTTCGTCTTGAGTCAGTTTGTTCAATGGTTTATTGCTGGTATTCAATTTTCCATGAAGATCCTGACTCTCTTTATTTATATATAAAAGACCGGTAAGAATCTGACCTTGAGATTTGGCTGCATGTAATTTATTCACAGCAGAAAATCTGTCATGCGGGTCCCAATCTGGAGCTAATTTACCAAGGTTTATTTTCGATCCATCGAATAGTTCTACAGTCACTTCAGTTCCTTCATTGTATTCGACAGTTATTTCTTCTTCATGAGGAACAAAGTCAAGAGCTGAAGTGGCTTCAATATGAGCTCTTACATGAGAATATGATTTAGTAGATCCTTTGTTATTATTAAAAGTAACACAAGGAGAAATGACATCGATAAAGGCAAACCCAGGATGTGCCATACCTGCCTTAATGAGTGGAACAAGCTGTGTCTTGTCACCTGAAAAACTCCGAGCAACAAAACTGGCATTCAATTCCAAAGCCAATCCTGCCAGATCAATGGCTTGATACGGATTCTCCGCACCAGCCTTACTGACAGATCCAAAATCTGCGGTTGCAGAATCTTGACCTTTGGTGAGACCGTAGCAACCATTGTTCATGACAATGTAAACCATGTTTAAATTTCTTCTGATCGCATGAACGAACTGCCCCATTCCAATAGATGCAGTGTCCCCATCACCAGATACACCCAAATATATCAGCTCACGGTTGGCCATATTCGCACCAGTTGTAATGGAAGGCATTCTTCCATGCACAGAATTAAATCCATGCGAATTGCTTAGAAAATATGTAGGTGTCTTTGATGAACAACCAATGCCTGATAACTTGGCCAATCTATGAGGCTCTAATGAAATTTCATAGCAAGCTTGTACAATGGCTCCAGAAATGGAGTCGTGTCCACAACCGGCACACAAAGTGGAGATGACTCCTTCGTAATCTGCTTTTACATAACCGACCTTATTTTTCTTTAGAGACGGATGGTAGAATTTCGGTTTAACATATGACATACTTCCAGATTTAGGCTGAGACACTCAACTTCTCAGTGATTTGTGTTTTTATGGTTTGCGCTGTAATAGGTGTACCATCATAATTCAGTACTGAAATATATTTTGCAGGATTGTTGTCGAGTTCATTGATAAGCAATGTTCGGAATTGTGCATCTCTGTTTTGTTCGACCACGATGATTTGTTCATGTGCATTGATAAAGTCAACGACTTTTTCATGGAACGGAAATGCTTTTACTCTCATCGAATCAATTTGAAGACCTTCATTTTTCATTAAATCCATGGCTTCGATGGCTGCATACGTAGTGGTACCAAAAAAGACCATACCTATGTCGCTTTGATTTGCGTCCTGATAAAACTCCGGTGCAGGAACAAGGGTTTTTGCTGTATCCCACTTCAAAGCCAGTCGCTCGACATTTCTCAAATAGACTTCTGGCAATTCGCTATACTTTGCATATTCATCATGTGATGTGCCTCTTGTGAAGAAGGCCCCTTTGGTTGGATGCGTTCCTGGGATGGTGCGATATGGAATGCCATCACCATCAACATCCAAATATCGCCCGAAAGGATGTTCCATGTTTTCTAGCATGTCGGCATCAAGTACTTTGCCCAGATCATACTTTTTGCTTTCGTCCCATTTCAAAGGTGGAGACAAATGATTGTTCATGCCTAAATCCAGATCAGAAATCAACATAACAACCGTTTGTAATCGGTCTGCTAAATCAAA
>JAHDDD010000084.1 GCA_020629535.1 Saprospiraceae bacterium | reverse complement strand
TTGAAAGGTCTTTACAAGTAATGCTGATCAATTCCTATCTTGACTTACTTCTTTATGGTTTTTTGGGAATTTGGCCACCGCATTTTCCTAGCCAAATACACTATTTAGACCAAGCATAGGGGTCTAGGTCATTTTTTGGGAACACAAAATTTAGATTTTAACTTTTTCTTATAATTCCAATAATATTCAGAATTAAACAGTCTCCCGCTCTAGAACCAAATTATATTCGGTTTTTCTCCTGTTTTTAAAGAATAAAAATGCATAAATAACACCAAAGAGAAAACCTCCAATATGTGCCCACCATGCTACCCCTCCACCTTCAGGATTGGCTTCTGCGAATGAACTCCAAACCTGAGATACAAACCAATAGCCCAAAAAGAATATGGCTGAGATATAAAACCTCTGGAAAAAGATGATGAAAAGCATTTTAATACGCGATTTCGGGAAAAGAACGACGTAGGCACCCATGATAGCTGAAATCGCTCCGCTGGCACCCACGGTGGGAATATCACTTGCCGAAGAAAGAAATATATGGCATAAAGAAGCTGCCAATCCACCAAGTAGATAAAAGAATATGAAATGCAGATTACCACAAGTAGATTCAATATTATCAGCAAAAATCCATAGATATAACATGTTACCTGCGATGTGCATCAATCCTGCATGAAGAAAGATGGATGTAAACAAGGTGAACAAGTCTTCCATATTTAGAATTTCAGATGGGATCGCCCCATAATGACGCGTGAAAGCATTGACCGATTGTTCATCCAGTGAAAATTGAAACAAAAAAACCAGAATATTAATTGCAATCAATGAATAACTGAAAAAAGGGCGTGGTCCACCTTCAACCTGATCATCTCCAATTGGAATTACCATGGACTAAAATTTTAACTTAAAATTTCTGTGAAAATTGATTTAGTCCTTGCCAAAGTAATCAAATTTATTTGCTCAATGCTTCTTCGACATAATCGAAATACCAGGCGTTTAAATGACGAGGCACTTTTTAATACATAAAAAAAGGCAACCAATTAAAAAACTGGTTGCCTCATGAATTTATTTCAACGAATGCTTATTTCAAAGTAAATGCAATTCTTGCAAATAAGTGTCTTCCTGAAAAACTAAACTGTGGTGATCTTCTTGAATAAATAAACCTTCCACTTGATGAGAAAGTCGGATCCACCAAATCAGGATATACGTCCAATAGGTTATTGGCTCCTAATGTAATTTTCAAATTATCGTTCAAACTATATCCTAAACTCAAATCTGTAATAATCCTAGGATCATTATATGGATCAATTGAGTCGTCTATTAAGTTCAAATCTGCATCAAAAATATCTGCGTTGGTCGCTTCCGTTGTTTGACCAAAATATGTGTTTCTAAGATAGATATCCAGATTTCCAAGAGACAAGGTGTTACCTAGGGTAACTTTTTGTCTTGGTACTGCCTGTTCAAGATAAATTCTGCTCGTGTTATCAAAATAAGTTCCTACCAATCCTTTTTCTCTAAGGATATCCGATGCATTGATGCCTTCATCTTGATTCCATGTTGTTTGTGAGAAAGTAGCAGCTAGGTCATTTCTTAAAATAACATTTTCATTAAACGCAATGCTATGTGCAACAACCAACTCAAGTCCTTGAGAAGTGGTGTTGATGGCATTGGCAAAGAATGCAGCTCTTGTTGCACCTGCTTGTGCAAAAATACCTTGTAACTCTGCATCGTCACCAGGTGCAAATTGTCCTGTCAGCATAACCCTGTCGTCAATTGCTACTTGATAGACATCTGCAGTAATTCTCAAATTGGCAGCAGGCACTTTTGCTGTTAATCCTAGACTGATATTTTGTGAAGTTTCTTCTTTCAACTCAGGTATGCCCAACAATTTTGCGGCACGTGAAGTATTGGCAAAGATTCCAACTTCTTCCGGAACAGATATACCATCTCTTAAAGAAAAGATGGTAGATGTTCTACTAAAGTGTATTTGATGCAAGGAAGGAGCTCGGAATCCCGAAGCTATGGCACCTCTCAATGCAACATTTTCTGTCACTTTGTATCTGGCAGTTGCTTTGTAATTGAACGTGGAACCGAAGTCAGAATAATTTTCAAATCTCACTGCACCACCGATCAAGAAGGCTTCGCTGATGTCAAGCTCTGCATCAAAGTAGGCACCCAAAGATGACCTGTTTGCATCAATTTCATTCGATGGAAGGAATCCAGCAAAACATTGGCAACCTGAAGGTCTTGATCTTCCAAGTAAGTCTCTTACAAGCAGCTCATCAGGTGTAGCAGAGTTGACAAGATTGCCATTTACATCATAATTCCCCCATGATAATTCAGTACCTGGAATGATTTCAAAATTTTCATATCTGTACTCAGCACCGAATGCCAAGTTTACACCTTTCATTCCACTCAAGTCAAGGTATTGAGCAAAATCAAGATTACTGGTCGTTTGTGAAAATTTGTGTCCTCCAGAATCAAATTCAGTTGGCGAAGCTGAACCAAGCGTCGCGTTGTGCGCATCTGTCATGTGGAACAAGAATTGATTTGATCCATTGACTATACTAAAATCAGAATTCCAATTTCCGATCATGCCTTTGATTCCTCCTCCAAGAGAGTTATCAGTAATGTTTGAATTAATCTTTGGTACTGTACCATTTGGATATATAGAAGTCGTGGTTCTATTTTGTCCTGGAAGTCTGTAGAAACATCCTGAAGAACCTCTTCGGTAAGAAGATCCTCCAAACATATACAGCTCTGCGTTATCTCCAAGATCATATCCAAGATTGGCAAACAGTTTTCCACCTCTGTTTTCTGATTGTCCGACGCGCATATTATAATCTGAACGAGTTTGACCTCTGGCTGCCAATTCTGCATCTGTAGCATCTGCACCTAGTATATCACCAAGACCATCCATTGATTCCAAAGCATTGAGTGCATCAATAGTCCCTTGGTCGAAATACCCAACCTGGGGTGCAAAATCCTGAATTTGATCAAGGGTCAATCTAGTCACATCTATACCAGGAACTTGACCGACAGCTACTCTTTCGATACCATTTAATAAATTAAATATACCGCCTTCAAATTCTTGCATTCTATTTGTCGAGCCTCTGAAATTTAATTCGCCTGTAAGATTCACAAACCCTTTTCCACCTAGTGGTAATCCATAATTGGCGCCTATAACTACATTTTCTCCATCAATACTTTTTGTTTCTCCAGCAAACGGTCCAATATTGCTTGTGAAGTTTCCACCTGCGTTTACATTGACGTTGATTTCATCAGTGGTTTCTTTCAATTTGATGTTGATCACACCAGCAATGGCATCAGATCCATATTGCGCAGCGGCTCCGTCTCTCAATACTTCTATCTTGTCAATGGCTGTGGCAGGAATTGCATTTAAATCCGTTCCAACATTTCCACGACCGAATGTTCCATTTACATTGACCAAGGAACTTGTGTGTCTTCTTTTCCCATTGATGAGAACCAATACCTGATCTGGTCCCAACCCTCTCAACGATGCCGGATCAATATGGTCCGTACCATCAGAGATAGTTTGTGTGTTTGACGAAAATGAAGGCGCTGTTTGGTGTAACAATTGATTGACCGATGTCTGAGGTGCAGCAGCAGAAAGCTTACTCAGATTGATCACATCGACCGGTACAGCTGATTCAAGATTCGTCCTGTTACTTGCTCTTGTTCCGGTGACAATTACTTCATCCACAAGGACTCCGCTAGCAAGATCAAAATTTACTGTCATATCTTCTGAACCCACAGTAATTGTCTTACTTGTAGAAGAATAACCTACATAACTGGCGGTAAGGGTGTATGTGCCAGGATCTAGGCTTAGACTGTACGTTCCATCAAGATCTGTTATTGTACCTGTAGTTGTTTCGTCAACACTTACCGAAACTCCTATAAGTCTTTCAGATCCTTCAGTCACTACTCCAGACACTGTTGTCTGGGCTGAGGTGGTTTGTACTGCAAACAATGTCAGCATCACAAAACCGAAAAGCAGTTTTTTCATATTTATAAAATTAGGTTAAAAATTTTGGTTCAATTAAACTAATACCCAACGACATTCCGTCGGGCTGAATCAATAAGCGCATACAGAAATGCGTTAATAGAGTTTGTTTGTGTTTATTGTTTGCTCATGCAAACGAGTGGCAGGAAGTCATTCTATGCAGATTATTTCTGTTGATTTGGTTTTTCGTTTTATTTAATCTAAAGTTAACAAGATAGATTTAAATAAGAAATTTTTCACGAATCTTAGTTAATAATTTGGCAACCAAGAACATAGTTTTTGGGTCCCTGAGATAATGGATTGGCCATGTTTTTCGATGTCAAATTCTTCGTTTTCTTCTGGTTCCAGAAAGTCTACAAACGCAAGCCTGGCGACGAGTTCAGAGGATTCCATGGCAAATGCAGAACCTGGTAAAATGGCTACTCCTTTTTCATTTAATAGGGTTTCACACAATGATTTTGAGGAGTTTATACCTAAACTTTTAAAATGGACTTTGAATTCTGAAAAATCGAGAAACATGTAAAATCCACCCTTTGGCCTATATACTTTTATTCCACTGGTGGATAATTCTGAATGAATATAACTAGAAACTTCCACCAAAATTTCTATTTGTTTAGAGAGATATTCTTTGATTATAGCAACATTTGAATACGCTATTTCAGCCGCTTTTTGAACGGGCAATGCAGCACAGGAATAACTTTCAGAAGCAATGCCAATCAATGCTTTCTTAAATTCAGTTTCCAAATTGTCGTACATCAATGCTATCCCCATACGCCATCCTCCTGCACCACACCACTTTGATAATCCTGTGGTAGTGATGGTTCTTTCAGGATAAATTGTAGACAGTGAAATATGTGTATTTTCAAAATCCAATAAACCATAAATTTCATCAGATATGACCAATACGTTGTACTTCCTAAATATTGTGGCCAATTCTTCTAATTCTCCTTGCGTATAACTAAGTCCGTCTGGATTGCCTGGGAAATTCAAAATCATAATGGAATGCTTGGTCTTTTTTTGATTCAACGCCGCTTGCAAATTTATTGGTGTTACACGCCACTTTTCTTCGAAAGTAGTTTTAATCTTTATACAATTATGTCTTGCCAATTTTGCCTGAGGAGCATAAGAAACCCAAGATGGCGCAGCAATTAACACATCCGCTTCCTCAAAAGCCAATAGAATTGAATAGATCAAAATTTTGGAACCTGGAGCAACGAAAATATTTTCAGGATCAGCTTCAATGCCATTCAATTCTTGATGAAAAATCGAAACGTTTTCACGTAATGCTTGCTCACCTTGAACATGCCCATAATCCTTACGATGAACATTTGCAGATAAGGCATCCATTACATGTTTGGGCGGCATAAACGGAGATTGCCCAAAACCAAATTTGTGAATCTCTTTTCCGCTTGCCATTAGATCTTTGGTCCGTTGATTGATCCAGAGGGTTTGAGATTCTTCAATGCTTCGAAAACTGGACATGAATTAAATACTATGGTTTATTTATACTTTTAAAGATGAAGGATTTAATTCAAAAAAGGAAACTAGTTTAAGTTAAAATTTATCCTCTTCAAGATTTAAAAAAGTTGAAAAAATTCACTGAAAAGTGATTCTATCTCTTCATTTGGTTTGATGACATTTCCATTAAATTGAAAATCATCATGATGGAGAATCAGATGAGCTGGGATTTTTGCATTCAAAGATTTCAGACTCTGTATCAATGCTTCCATGGCTTTGTTGCCACTGGGGGCTTTGGGTGTTAATACGATCGGAAATACTTTTTTATCTGACAATGCGCTAACGGCATTCGTCCACTCCAATGCACTTTTTATACATGCGGGAATATTCTGTAAATATTCGGGTGTGCATATTAAAATGATATCCGCATTGTCAATCATTTCGAGCCAATGAGAAATGTTTTCATCATATTGATTTTTATCAATATTTGGATCAAATAATGGTAGTGACTGCAAATCCACCTGAGCATGATTTCCATCAATGGTTTTCTTAAAATACTCGATTAACATTTGATTGGCAGAACCAATTCTTGAAGATCCACATATGTGCAGAAAAGCTAAATGATGACTTTGTTTATGATCCATTTTGCAAGATAAATCAATCATTGTTTTCCAGATGACGGATTGGAAGAATTCAATTAATTACATTTGGCAAAAATTTAAGAAATGAAACAACCATTGGTTTTCCCTCTAGATAGAAATGCAAACAAAGAAGCTGAAGAGATGGCTCAATTTTATGAAGAAACGTTGGGTTTTACTCCAAACAGTTTATTCACTATGATGCACCGTCCACGTATAGCGTATGCGTTCTTAGAAATGAACAAATCTGTTATGGAAAATAAGGGACGAGTCACAAGTGCATTGAAAAGACAGATTGCCTACCTTTCAAGTATGACGACTGGATGCAGATATTGCGAAGCACATGCGATTAGAGCTGCTGAAAGATATGGATCGGAACAAGACAAACTCAATAATATTTGGGATTATAAATCTTATCCAGCATTTACTGATGGAGAACGGGCTGCCTTTGATCTGGCCATCGCTGCATCAACAGTACCTAATGCCGTCAACGATGAAATTTCTGAAAATATGAGAAAGCATTGGGACGAAGGAGAAATCGTTGAAATCTTAGGCGTTGTTGCTTTGTTTGGATATTTGAACCGATGGAATGATAGCATGGGTACAAAATTAGAAGAGCCGGCAGCAGAAGACGGCGAAAAGTATTTAGGCAAAAAAGGATGGACAAGAGGGAAACATGAGTATGAATAACGGGCGTGAAACAACTATCACAAATGTTTAACTTTTCATGTAGTATCAAGACATTGTGATGTTCGTCAAAATATAAAATGAAATTTATGAGAATCTTGCTTTTAGCATTCTTATCAATCATTTCAACAACAATTACAATTTCAGCACAAGGTGACTATGATTTCCCTGATGGCTTGTATGGTAGCTTTGAAGATTTAAAGAGGAATAGAGCCATGTCAGCAATGCCTTTCGAATCAAGATTAATTTATAACAAGAGCGGAATTTCCAGATATAGTATTACCAAAGAGGCATCATACAGAAAGATACGAGGTGTTTATTGCTATGTCATTGACAATCATATTTATCTCAATTGCGGAGAATATGGAAAGAAGGGTTATTTTGTAAGGTCCCATTTTTCGGGAAGATACATTTACTTTGATGATATCATCGGAAGGGAAAATTTTGCCTTCGCCCATACTGGAGTGACAGCTGCAGCCGTTCCGTCAAAAGTATGGGGCGTCGTCTTGGATATGAGGACCGGAAAGACGATCAAACTATCAAACAGAAAGGTCAAAAAACTACTTAAAGATTATCCAAAGCTTTTAAGAAAATACGAAAACAGTGACAAGAAAAATTCAGAGGTCAAAGCATTGATCAAAGAATTGAATGATCAGTTTTAAAGGAAAAACATTGAAATCTTTAGAACCGATTTATCATGTTCTGGTGGCAGCATAATGAGTTCCTGTAAATTCCATGGACCGGAAGGTAGATTGGTTAAGACAGAAAAATTCGCAAATAGCCACAATTCTCAAATCTCCATATTCAAATTTTGTACTGGCGTATACACCATTGAGTTAGTAAATGAAATTGGAAATAGACTTGTAAACAAGTTTATAAAGATGTAAGCCTCAGAATATCTATCCGATTTCTTATTTTCGCATCATGTTGAACACATTGATAAATATTGAGGTTAGAGATGAAACAGCTCCATTAGAGGCAGTAATCTTAGGCACAGCCAGGGATTTAGGAACGCCCTTTTACAATTATGTTGATCCGAAAAAATGGACCGGACAAGAAGCACCTGAAGATGACCAAATCACAGATCCCAAATCTAGATTACATCTTATGGCAGGATCATATCCTCTGGAGGGTGATCTGCGAAGAGAAAATGATTGTTTCGCAAGAGTACTCGCCAAGTACAATGTCAGAGTGTATCAACCCATGACCTTGCCAAGTACCAATCAGGTATTTACCAGAGATATTGGATTTGTCATTGACAATACTTTTATAAAATCAAACATGGGCACTCAGGAACGCCAATCTGAGTTTTTCGCCATTAGAGATATTGTTAGTAAAATTGCGCAAGAAGTTTGGTTCCCTCCACAATATGTCAAAGTCGAAGGTGGAGATGTGATGCCATTCAAAGACAAAATTTTCATAGGTCAAGGTATTGACAAAGATTTACATCTCAGGACCAATAGATCAAATGCCGCAGCGATTGAATATCTCCAAACCAAATTTCCTAAAAAGGAAGTCATTGGAATTCCACTCCTAAAGTCAGATAAATTTGCAAAGGAAAATGCACTTCATCTTGATTGCGTCTTCCAACCCATTGGCAATAATGATGCATGTATTATTTATCCTGCTGGATTTGCAAATAAAGATGACGCAGAATATCTAATGAATCTTTTTGGAGGAAAAGAAAATGCCATCATACTGGATTCAGCAGATCATATGTTCAACATGAATTCAAACATCTTTTCTATCAGTCCAAATGTTATCGTCTCTGGACAAAATGAAGCAGAGTTTGGATGGCTCAATGCTCAACTAGAAGAACGAGGATTTGTAGTCGAAAAAATTCCTTACTCCGAAACGTCGAAAATGGGAGGACTATTGAGGTGTTCTACCCTGCCCCTTAGAAGAACCTACAACCAAGTCTGATCTCATTTAAAGAGAAATATCAACAAAAGAAGATACAATGGATGAACAAATATCCATCTATTGTTGATTTACAAAAGAAAGCACATACAAGAATACCGTTTGTAGCCAAAGAGTATCTCGAAACAGGGACCGGACAAGACCATTGTCTGAAAAGAAATACCGAGGCCTTCCAAAAAATAGCACTCAATCCTAGCTTTCTTCATGGAGAACTCAATCCAATTTTGAACACAAATGTGTTGGGTCAATCATTCAACTTGCCTTTTGGCATTGCACCCATTGGTCTGACCGGACTCATGTGGCCAAAAGCAGAACTTTATCTTGCCCAATCTGCCACAGAACACAACATGCCTTATTGCTTAAGCACTGTTGCAACACGTACGCCCGAAGAGTTAGCTCCATTCATCGATGATAATGGATGGTATCAATTATATACCCCGAGAAAAGAAGAGCTGACCTGGTCAATGCTTGACAGCGCCCGAGATGCAGGATTTAAAAATCTGGTCATAACCATTGACATTCCCGCGCCAAGCAAAAGAGAACGGACCAAACGTGCCGGTATGCAAATGCCTCCTAAGCTTAATCCAAGATTTCTATGGCAAGCATTTAAACGACCTGCCTGGTCATGGCAAACATTGAAAAACGGGCTACCAAGATTGAAAACCATTGAGTCATACTCAGAATTCAAAAGTATGATGTCTGTTGGTGCATATGTGCAAAACAATATTGGCGGCAATCTTTCATGGGAATATGCCAACAAGATCAAGGAATATTGGCAAGGTCCGGTCATTCTGAAAGGTATACTTAATCCAAAAGATGCTGAACTGGCTGTGAAGTATGGTTATGATGGAATCGTTGTTTCTAATCATGGCGGAAGACAGTTTGATGGAGCTCCCGGCACACTTGACATTTTACCAGAAATTGTATCTGTCGTTGATAGTAAATGTGCCATATTATTTGATGGTGGCATAAGATCAGGTCTCGATATCGCAAAAGCATTGATCATGGGTGCAGATTTCGCCTTATTGGGCAGAGCCTTCATGTATTCCGTTTGTGCTTTGGGCCCTCTAGGACCTAGTCATGCCATAAATATTCTCGCAGAAGAACTCTCAAATGCAATGATCCAACTAGGAATTTCGGATATCCATTCATTAAAATCATCAAAATCTCAAACGATTGTTTAATTCTTGTGTAGAATTTTTGAAACAAACCGACAAGGATTTAATATATTTGAAATGAAAATTAAGTAAGTCAATTAAGGTATCTTAAACTTTACTGTCCTGCTGATTCCTTTTTCGGAAGGTATCTGCAGGATGGGCCCTTTGGGTCATAAGCTTACTCATCCTTGATATTTTCCTTTTATACTTTCACACCGTTTACAGGAAAGGAGGAATTCCATCAATTACTCTGACTCTCCGAGTCATTTTTCCAAGTGATTTTGAAACTGACACTTTACTTTTCCATCTTTATCTACTAATCCGTGATAATTACAAGTAATCAACTCAATTAACCTTGTAAATGTATTATGCTCCATCTTGAGAGGATAAAGTACAGTAACTCCCATCACTCAAAACTCAAAACTCAAAACTCAGAACTCAAAACTCAAAACTCAAAACTTGGTTACGCTATAGATATATTAAAAAAAGCGACCCTCATGACAAGAGCCGCTTTCCAAATTGATAGTTTTTGCTTGGATTTATAATTTTCTGATGCTTCCTCCTGAATATTTAGATGCACTAATGTCTGTCTTTTGCGGATCTCCTCCATATCTAACAGAAGCTCCTGAGCTTGCACTTGCATCCAATTTTTGAGAAGCAAAAACGCTTGCCGCTGCACCTGATGAAGCACTTACATCAGCATTCTGAGCTTTAAATTCTTTTCCTTTGAAAGATGCACCAGAGCTAACATCCACATCAATATTATTGCCACTCCCTGCCAATTCCAAATAAGCTCCACTACTCACATCAACGTCAAGATTATTGCATTCCAATTCCAATTCTACATAAGCGCCACTCGATACATCAATATCGAATTCTTCACCATTGATTGTGTTATCAGCTACTACATGTGAACCTGAACTAGCACTAACTCCATCAATATTTGTGTAGTACAAATTCACTGTGGCACTTCTTTTTCTTTTCCACATACTCCAGTTGCTCTCCCATTTGATGGTTAGATCTCCACCTTTTACGACGGTGATCAATTCTTCTTGTTCTGCGTTTTCCAATTCAACTTCTGCGTAATTAGAACTGGCTGAATGTAAAATTACTTTGATGCCTGCACTTACATTCATGTCAGAAAATTCTGAAAGTTGTCTTGTTTCCGTTTGACCAAATAATAATGTTGAAGTAAAAAATGCGATTAGGATATTCAAGTTTTTCATGATACTCATTTAAAGTTTTTTAAAAATTGTTTTTAGTTGAAATTCTCTTTTGAATTTGATACTTCAAATGTAGACCCAGACCAACCAGTTCTAAAATAAATGTTACCAAAGGCCCGAAATACTTGACTTTCCTTAAGGTTTAATTAATTATCCATTTGTACATTGAAATAAATGGTTTGTAATATGAATGATCCTGTTCGTACTTTAAAATGTCCATTTAATACCAAAAATGACGTTCAAAATGGGTTTTAAAACACCCTGATTTTAATATTTCTTTCAGCATTATAGCCACTTCTTTTACTGTCAATGCTTATGAGAAATGAAAGTCCTTAAGCCATCAATCAATGCTTTACATATCAATTTGCTTAACTTCGAGCTCTGAAGTCTAATGATATGAACATTCTCATAGCCCCTGATAAATTCAAAGCTTGTCTCACTGCTTTGGAGGTTGCAAAAGCAATAGAATCAGGTATTAAAAAGTCCAACCCAGATATGAATTGCGTCATTCATCCGATGGCAGACGGAGGCGATGGCTCAGCCGCAGTACTTCATTTTCACTTGGACCTGAAAGCTGTTGAAATTGAAAGTGTCGATGCGGCTGACAAAAAAATCAATGGCATATATTATACAAAGAATGATGAGGCATTCATAGACTTGGCAAGCTTCAGTGGTTTGGCATTACTCAATGAAACTGAAAAAAACCCAGGTGCCAATACAACCAGAGGTACAGGAATTGCAATCCAACACGCACTGAATTCGTCTTGTAATATTATCAATCTCTTTTTAGGTGGGAGCGCTACCAATGATGCCGGATTGGGTATCGCAAATGAACTCGGATACCAATTTATGGATGCTGAGAATAATGTATTGGATCCCATTGGCAACAATCTTATAGATGTCAATGCTATCATTCCACCAAAAGACAAATCAGACTTTCAGCTCAATATCATTTGTGATGTACACAATCCTTTTACCGGTTCGTCAGGAGCAGTCAACACATATGCCAATCAAAAAGGCGCAGATGACGATCAACGCTCAGAACTCGAGAAAGGCATGGTCCATTTCAAGAACTTAATACAACAAAATCTTAAAATAGATCTCAACCAACTGAAGGGTTCAGGCGCCGCAGGTGGAATTGCCGGAGGTCTACATGCGTTGTTTGATGGAAAGATCATTGATGGTGCTCAGTACATTGCTAAGAAGACCAATTTGACCGAAAAAATCAAAGCGTCTGACTTCATTATATCTGGAGAAGGCCAGATTGACAATCAAACGTTGCAAGGCAAATTAATATCAACGGTTGCAAATATGTGCAAGGCCCACCAAAAACCATTTGGCTTATTGGCAGGTCATTGCAAACTAACAAAAGCAGAAAGTCTTGAACTTGGTTCTGTTTGTATTGATACAGTCAGGTCACTCGCTTCAAGTGATGAAGATTCATTCAAAAACGCCTCCAAGCACCTTAGTACATTGGCTTCTGATGTCATATCCATATTTTTCAATTGACAAATAACTTCCATCCATAATCCATTCGACATTTGTCACTCCACATTCGTAAATCGTCATTCGTAATTCGACATTCATAATTCGTCCCTTAACATTCGTCATCATGGTTTCACAGAGTCACACAGAGTTTTATATCCTGCAATTGAACACTTCCTTCAAATAACCATTCATCACTCACATTCGTAATTCGTCCCTCAACATTCGTCCTTCGTAATTCGTAATTCGTCAATCATCATTCGTCCCTCGTAATTAGTCCCTCAACATTCGTCATTAGTTCATCATAGTTTCACAGAGTGACACAGAGAAGCACAGAGTCACACAGATTTTTATATCCTGCAAATCAACACTTCAATCAAGTAACCATCCGTCACTCAACATTCGTCACTCAACATTCACACCTAAACATTCGTCACTCGACATTCTCAATTCGACATTCGTCACTCAACATTCACACCTCAACATTCGTCCCTCGT
>JAHDDD010000083.1 GCA_020629535.1 Saprospiraceae bacterium | reverse complement strand
AAATCTGAGCTAACAGACAAAAGACTGTAATTTCAGATTAGATCAGGTGATTTTAGAATAACTTCATAGCATACATGCGTTATAGTTGAAAGCATTTCTATGAAGCTTGACTACATCAACATCCTTGTAATTTTCATTCTGTTTTTCATGGGTTTACTTGTCTTTGCCAATATGAAGTCTATGCGAACAAACAATGAAGAGGAAAAGGATAATGCTTTTTGTGGAGTTGTCGATCTTTCTGAAAATGCAAGCGAAGGTAAAAAGCTCTTTCGCTCATATTGTGCCATGTGTCACCTTTCAAATTTGCGTAAGGATGGAGTAGGTCCAGCATTGCACGGATCGTTTAGCCGCTGGAATAAGGATACCTTGAATTTTCAAAGTTATCTCCAAGACTCCAGACCTTTCGAAAGTGCTCCTCGCATCAAAGAAATGAGAGATAGCATGGGTTATGAGGGTTTTTCTCATTCGTACACTTTTACAAAAGAAGAAGTAAAGCTATTGATTGAATTTATCGAACCAAAAAGTTAGGAGGAGAATCGAGCAGCGAGATTTATCTTGCAAATTGAAAAAATGATGTTGCTTGTAAAGCTTGCGGCGAGGTGATTCCGTTAAACGGCTAGGGACGAGAAGCGTCCACGAAGTAGGAATTGCCGAGCTGAAGGAGATGAGTGTAGCATGAAAGCATTACAAGGAACTAGCGCTTTGCTTACTTTGCCGTAATGGGAAAGTAAGAAATAAATAAAAATTACTATAGGTTTAATGTTAAGTAGTAACTCAAGTCTATATTTGCACAAACAAAAAATCCCCCGAAAGGGCACAAACATGAATAAATTATTGAGTGGAATTTTATTACTGTCATTGCTTTTTGTGACAGCTTGCGGAGAATCTGAAGGTGAAGCGCTGGCAAGAAATGTTGAAGAGATAGAACAATGGTTGGCTGACAATAATCTTACAGCAGAACGAACGGAAGATGATCTCTTTTATATCATCAGAGAACCAGGTGGAACGAATCATCCGAATGTTTTCAATGATGTGGAGGTCAATTATGTCGGAACACTTTTAGATGGTACTCAATTTGATGCCAATGATGGAATTATGTTCAATTTGGGTGGAGTGATCCGAGGTTGGCAGCTGGGCATTCCATTGATCGGAGTGGGAGGAGATATCCTTCTTCTTTGTCCCGCAAAATTGGCTTATGGAGACATGCCTCCTTCAGCTACCATTCCTGAAAATGCAGTACTAAAATTTGATGTAGAATTATTGGACTTTAATTAGAATTTTATGAAGGCCTTCTTAATATCGTGTATCGCCATGTTGGTTTTGCAATCTCAATCTTGTGAGACCAACGATACCAAACCTGATGCAGAAAAAGTCAATGAGGTAGTAGACATCAACACATACCTCTCCGGTAAATCATTTGACGGTATGGAGAGGGCAGTCGTTGCAGGTGGTTGTTTTTGGTGCGTCGAAGCAGCTTTTCAACAAATCAAAGGAGTAGAAGAATCGATCAGTGGTTATTCTGGTGGTCATGTAAAAAATCCTAGCTATAAGGCAGTATGTGATGAGACAACGGGCCACGCGGAAGCAGTCTATTTAATCTACGATCCTCAGGTGATTGACTTTGCCACGATTCTTGATATTTTCTTTACAGCCCATGATCCAACCACATTAAATAGACAAGGCAATGATGTGGGCGAATCATATCGATCTCATCTTTTTTATTTGAATGATGATCAAAAGAAAGTCATCGATGCGAAAATCTCAGAGCTCAACGAATCCACATTCGATGGAAAGATTGTAACCCAAGTCGATCCGTACGAAGAATTCTGGGTCGCCGAAGCTTATCACCAAGATTACTATTGGATCAATCCCAATCAATCGTATGTCTACAATGTGAGTCGAAAGAAAGTAGAAAAGGTGGCAGATAAGTTTAAGGATAGGTTGAAGTAGTATTTTTAAATTTTTAAATCGTAAATAATAAATTCCAATTCGTCCTTCGTAACTCGTCCTTCGGAACTCCTTATTCATCATTCGACAACCACTCATTTAATATTTGTAGAACTCGATTATTGATAGAATGGCCCAGACCATCAATCTCATAGTAATCAACTTCAATTCCTTTTTTTTCAAAATCAACTTTGATGTTTCTAGCCATTTCTACGGGCAATACATCATCTTCATTGCCGTGTACGGCCAATACGTGTATGGGGTCACTGAGTTGTATGTGTTTAGGTCCAATTGTAGGATCGTAGATGCCACTCAATGAGATAACGCCGCGTATTTTTTCAGGCTTATACAGTCCGTAAGACAATGACATGATGCCCCCTTGACTGAATCCGCCAATGACTATTTCATTTTTCTTAAAATGATATTTTTCGATCAGATAGTCGACAAAATCATCAATGGCCTCCAGACTCATCCCCGCTTGTTGGTAGTGACTTGTCATTTCGCCTTCATTGATTTCGATCTCGTACCATGCAAAATAATCCGGCCTAGGCTCATATGGAGCTCTGGGACAAACCAATGTGTATCCGGGGTCCAAATATTCAGCCACCGAGAAGAGGTCTTTTTCATTACTTCCCAAGCCATGTAATAAGATTAAAAGTTGCGCCTCATCTTTTTGTGATTTGTGCATTTCATATACAAGATTTGATTCAAGGATTTGCTTCTTACAGGCAGTGAGAAAAAGCATTGGAAGGACCAAAAAGAGTAGGTTTTTCATTGGACTTCAATATTAATGTAATAGAATATTGTCTTGCACATGAAATTATTGGAATTAAATGAATTTTAATCCGTCATTCTCACATTTGTAATTTATTATTGTATTGAAAATTTACGATTCCTAAGACCTCAACATGAATCTGATCATGAGAATTTTACTATCTACCTTAATTTCCTTTCTTTTCTGCCTTTCGGCGAATGGTCAAACATCTCTGAAGCAAATATTTGAAAGCAACTCTGAACTAAAGTTTCAGGAATTGGTAAAGGAAGCAGAAAGCTATTTTAGATCAAAATATCCTGGCAAAGATCTCAGACAATTGGCTTATGGAGAGCACCGTGACGGTGAATATGTCAAATACATGAGATGGAGACATTTCTGGAAATCTCGACTCGAATCAGATGGACAATTGGCTGATCTTTATCAGCGAGGCAAAGGCTATAATCAATGGGTTCAGCAAAGATCAGACGGTCGCTACGATGATGCCGAATGGAACAATATCTCCTATGAACAAGATCTGGGTTTTCAAATTGGACTTGGACGGACAAATTTCGTTGCGTTTCATCCGACAGATGCTGATGTCTTTTATGTAGCAGCTCCCATCGGCGGTATTTGGAAAACAGAAAATGGAGGTAGAACATATACACCTCTAGGTGACGACCTGCCTTTTATGGCTGTCAGTTGTATTGTTGTTGACCAGGAAAATCCAGAGACTTTATATATTTCTATAAGTGATAGGGTATGGTACGGGCCACCGGGCATTGGCATATACAAGTCCGTTGACGGAGGACAGAATTGGACTCCTGCGAGCTTAAGTTTTAATCTCAGTCAAAACAGAAGAATTTATTGGATGGAAGCAGATCCAAACAATTCTCAAAAGATGTTGGTCGGCACAAGTGTAGGTGTTTTCATGACAGAAGATGGATTTGAAAGTCACACCCAAATATTGCCTGGTCGTTTTGAAGATATAAAATTCAAGCCAGGTGACTCAAACGTTGTATACGCTGCCAAAGCTGATCCAAGAATATTGTACAAAAGTACAGATGGAGGTGCCACATGGGACACTCCATTGATTATCGGTGGTGGAGGTGTCGCTAGACTGGCGATCTCATATCAAAATCCTGAAATGATTGGCTTTTACGTAGAGAATGAAGCGTACTTTTCTTATGATGAAGGCGTGGAGTTTACAGATGCCATTTCATTAGAAGACGCTGATCCTGGTGATGGTATCATGATGATATCTCCTGTCGATCAAAATAAAATTTTCACAGGTTGGTTCGATCTGTTTTCGCATGAAATTGAATCAACGAATACGATACAAGTGAGTGATTGGTTTGGTGTGAATGGTTTGCCTTTGGTGCATGTAGATTATAGAAACGCATTTATCAATCCGTTAGAACAAGACTTTATCTATTTGTGCAATGACGGTGGGGTGTACAAGCTCAACTGCAATGACAACACATTTAGTAATTTGTCAAATGGCTTGGTGATTACACAATTTTATGATATTGCGGTATCTCAATCTGATTTTACAGTGATGAGTGGTGGTTCTCAAGACAATGGTAACGTATTTATGGATGTGTTTGTCTGGTCACCTGCTGCTCCCTCTGCAGATGGAATGCATCAAGAGATAGATCCAACGAATGCTGATATCCGGTACAATGGTATCCAAAATGGTATCATATACAGATATATACAAGGTGTAAGAGAAGTCATTTCAGATAACATTGATGGTTCATTGGAAGATGACGACGATGGTATTGAAGGAGAGTGGGTGACACCCTTCGAAGTAGACCCATTAAATACAGAAAGAATTGTTGCCGCCTATGAGCGGGTGTATGAAAGTTTTGATCGTGGGGACTCTTGGCAAGCCATCAGCGAACCGTTGGCAGGAGCGCGAAATGTTGACTACCTTGTTTTGGCTCCTTCTAATCCTAAAAAGATGTACGCTGTCGAAAATTGGGGGCAAGGTACCGGTGACCTGTATGGGTTTAATTTTAATTCAGCAAGACTGTTTTATACCGACGGCGAGAATGTAGAAGATTGGAATGACAATCTTATCACGACCCAAGAATCTGTTGAAGACATCATTGTCCATCCTCATGATGAAAATAGATTGTATGTTAGCTTGGGCGGTTATTCTGATGGTTCAAAGGTATTCGAAAGCATCGATGGAGGACAGTCTTGGGAAAACATATCTTATAATCTGCCAAATGCTCCTTGTACAGCAATTGCATATTATGATACAGATGAACCGATCCTTTTTGCAGGAACCGATGCTGGCGTATATTACAAATTATTGGAAGATGAAGAATGGTCCAAGATGGGCGAGTTTCCTAATACATACATTTCGGATTTGGAGATTGTCCAAGACCTGGGTATCCTACGAGCAGGTACACATGGGCGAGGAATATTAGAAACTTTTCTCGCAGAGGAAGTATCAAATACCGTTGAATTAGACAATTCGTCTTGCTTTGATATTTTCCCAAATCCAGCAGCTCATGAATTAAATATTCAAACAATTGAAAAAGACGTTACAATAGAAATATTTGATGCAACCGGGGTCAAAGTATATGAAGGGACACAGGAAAGAATCAATATCTCTGAATTATCTCAAGGATTATATATACTGCAATTAAAATCAGATAAGGGGCAAACCCTTTGTAATCAAAAATTCATGAAAGTTGAGTAGTTTAATATAACAATGGCCTTTATATAATATTATCCAATCTTAAGCTCCGAAGGTGCTGATGTTTAGTATAGTGACGACCGCTCTAAACGATAAGTCTTTTAAGTGTTCTCGCTTCCGCGCTTCTCTGCTCTCGCTTCTCTTTTCTCGCTTCTCGTTTCTCGCTTCTCTGCTCTCGCTTCTCTGCTCTCTGCCTGTTCTCGTTTCTCTGCTCTCTGCTCTCGCTTCTCGCTTCTCGCTTCTCGTTTCTCGTTTCTCGCTTCTCTGCTCTCTGCTCTCGCTTATTTGCTCTCTTTTCTCGCTTCTCTTTAAGCCCAAAACTTAAAAAGTCAGAAATTTCGTCAAAATTATGTCGAAATATTTGACACATATTATTTTCTGTTCTATATTTGTCGAATAATTCGACTATATATGATAAAAGAACTGATTAAAAACCCGACAATTAAGGGTAGAGGAGCCCAAATCAATCCAAGTGGTCGATTTGAAACATTGATTCGAGAAAGTGCTCAAGAATTCGATGGAGAATACCCTAAAACCAAGTTCCTAAACAAAAGTGCAAAGTCTATCATAAATAAGGTATCCAGCCCAGATGTGCCAGGAGATTATTCAATGAATCCTTACCAAGGCTGTGAGCACGGTTGTAGTTATTGTTATGCTAGAAACACACATCCTTTTTGGGGCTACAGTGCCGGACTTGATTTCGAAACAAAGATCGTGATCAAAGAAAATGCAGCTGAACTGTTGAGGAAAAAGCTGTCAAGTCCTTCTTGGAAAGTTGCACCCATAATGCTTTCAGGGAATACTGATTGTTATCAACCAATTGAGCAGAAACTTGAAATCACAAGATCGATTTTAGAAGTACTTTGGGAATTCAGACATCCGGTCAATATCGTAACCAAGAATGCTCTCATCCTTCGGGATGTCGATATATTGAGAGAAATGGCCAAATTCAATTTGGTGAAAGTTGCCATTTCCTTAAACACTTTAGATGACAGATTAAGGCAAAAACTGGAACCTAGGGCATCATCTGTTTTTACAAGATTAAGAACGATCAAGCATCTTGCCTCTGAAGGTATTCCAGTTACTGTCTTAGCTGCTCCGATAATCCCTGGCTTAAATGATCATGAAATAATGCCACTGGTAAGAACTGTAGCTAGTCACGGAGCAAGTGATGTGCATCATATCGTGATCAGATTGAATGGAGAAGTAGAAGATATATTCAGAGATTGGCTACAAAAATCTTATCCTCACAAATATGATAAGGTAATGAATCAGATCATGAACTTACATGGAGGGAAAGTGAGTAGTAGCCAATTTGGTAATCGCATGAAAGGGAAAGGAAGCTTTGCTGAAATGATCAATGAACAAATGCGCCTTGCCAAACGAGTATATTTTGATGAAATAAAAACCACTGAGTTAGATACCGAGCTATATCAAACAATGAAAAACCCTCAATTATCATTGTTTGGTTAAGTTACAAAGGAGGTGCTGTGGAAATGCGGGAGTTTCCGCAGTACTTGCCTTTGCCAAGCCCAATCGTCAGAGCTTAAGCGAAGACGATACCATGATGTAAAGGCAACCCAGGAATTTGAAAAGCTTCTGAAGTTTAAAATCCAATGTCAGATATTCTGAAATGTGATGTCTGACATCTGAAATATTCCCAAGAGCAGAACAGTCTTCTACGTGGTTTGGGTCAGTACAAATGGTTTTTGGTAGTCACTGATCCAACTTTTTACTCTTTTAGTCCTGAATTATTGCTTAAAAGGAGCATGATCATCCAAAGGGATGGGCATGCCCTTTTTTGTTTTATATTTATCGAGCGTATTCAATTCATGCAAAGAGGAAAATTGTTTCTGGTCCCCACTTGGATATCTGATGAAAAGATTAACACCATTCCTGAGCAAACCTTACTCATTATTCGTGAATTAAAATTCTATGTCGCTGAAAGAGCAAAAACTGCCAGAAGGTTTCTTAAACATTGTCATCTTCCATTTCCCATTCAAGAAATTGAGATGGTTGAAATGGACAAACATGGAGATCAGTTATCAGACTCCACTTGGTTAGAATGGATTAAGGCAGGTCATGACGTTGGAATAATATCAGAATCTGGTATGCCAGGCATTGCCGATCCTGGAAAGAAATATGTTATAGAGGCACATCGAAATGAAGTAAGGGTGATTCCACTCACAGGGCCAAGCTCAATTTTTCTGGCCCTTGCTGCTTCAGGATTAAATGGTCAGAGTTTTGTGTTTCATGGCTATCTTCCTATAAAGGATCATGAACTTAAGCCAAGATTACAAAAGCTAGCAAAATCAGCCGAAAAGAACCAAAGTCAAATCTTCATTGAAGCTCCTTACAGAAACAAAAGATTGCTTTCCAATCTCGTAAAATATCTACCTGATTATCTCAAACTTACTATTGCAATGGATGTGTCAGGAAACAGTGAATATATCAAGACAAAATCAATAAAAGCCTGGAAATCCAATCTTCCGGAATTAGACAAAATACCTTGCATATTCCTCATAGGTAAATAAATAACCATTCATTCCAACTGAACGTCAATTGAAGCCATTTTTTGGTATGACAGTTTGCACTTCTTCAATTTTCAACTTTACCATAAAGCATTGGCATAATAATGTCACTTTAATATATGCAAGGACAACATATTATATATTTTTGCAATATGTTTAAAATATCTAACATTTGCTTGGTCGATTCTATTTTATATTAATTCTTACTTGGCTTTGTCTTGTGAAGCTGAATGGTCAATTGCCGTACATTGTACCTTACACTCAGATTCCTGAAGAGCTTAAGGAAATTTGGCATGATGCAGAGTCAGGTAATACCTACCTCATTACAGTCGACCGACTGTGCATATTGAAATCTTCAGATTTTCGTTGTAAGGTGTTGGGATTGGGTAAAGATCTGATGTATCACAATCAAACTTTTGACCATTCAAATAGGAGTCCTATTTTCCTAGGAAACTATGGAGAGTTTTATCACATTGAAAATGAGAGATTAAAGCTCAAGTCATTTCCTACCAAATTTCCTAATGCCGCAATCTATGAGGAGAACGGAAACACCTGGGTAGCAGATTATCAAATCTACAAGTATTCAGAAGACAGGATTGACACCATTCCTGTGATCATGAATAGTGAATTGCCTTATTGGGATATTCGCCAGCAAACCAATGGAGATCTTTGGTTTGTTAATTATGCTAGTGGAGCATACAAGGTAAACCCAAAATCAAATGTGATAAAAAGAGTCAGTAATCTAAATGGCTTGCCTACCAATTTTTTGAGCTGCTTGCATATTAATGACAAAGATCAAGTTTTCGTCGGCTATAAGGGTGGGGTGGCTCTGATTTACAATGATATGAAGATTGAGACTTTCAATTTTCAAACACATATAGGCAATGCGGTGATCAAAGAGATTGAATCAGATGGAAATGGAAACTTGTGGTTGATCACTGACAAGCATTTGTGTACATTGAATTTAGAAACCAAAGAACTTAACGTCATTCCAACCAATAAGAGCGATGACTTTATTATACATACACTCGACTATAATCCAACTCAAGATGTCATGCTGATAGGTACCTCTCATGGACTTTTTATTTCAAGTTTCGAAGGAAATTATTACCATGGACAAAGCTTGTATTCAACTGGTTCCATGTATTACTTTGCGGGAGAATTATTGATCTCGGGTAAGAGAGACGTTTATAGTTTTTCATCAAAGAAGCAACAGTTTTTACCGTCCAATTATCGAGCTATCCGCCAATCATTTAGAAATACTGATGGTAATTATTGGGTCACCGATAAGAGAAATGTTATCCTCATCGACAGAGAAAACGCAAAGGTGATTAAAAAACTCAGAAAACCCGTTTCGAAACTGAATCAGATTGTCGAATTGAATGGGGTCGTCTATATGTGTCATGATAAAGGAATCTATGCAAGAAAAAATAGACGTACAACATCATTGATCAGAGAGAGTGAGCCATTCTTCAATGTACTAGCTTGTGCAGATAAAACATTTGCAGTAAGCGAAGAGGGAATTTATTTAATTGAAGGATCTGAAATCCACCACGAAAGTGTACTTGAACATTCTTCAAGCATGCTACGAACCAATAAACAATTTTTTATTGACGAGAATTCAATGTTCATTCCTGCAAAGAACTACCTTATTAAGGTGGATTGCAAAGGCGACAGTATTAAATTTTCACATTACCCAACCTTAGAGGAGATATATGATTTTCATTTTCAGGATGAAAAGATTTACATCTTGCATAGTAACCATTTGCTCGTATACGATAAAGAAGCATTTATCCATGATCCATATAACGCATCTTGCGCGATCCCATGTTTGGCAGACGAGAATTCAAAAATCTTCGTAGATGAGGAAGCAAATATTTGGATTCAAAATAAGCAAGGACTTGCGAGCATCGATGTCGGTCAAGACAAGATTTGCAATATTCTCAGAGTAGATGGCCTGTCTGAAGAATTAGAATCTGAAGAATCAACTGAAGACCTTGATGTTCAGAAAGATACCATTGCTCCATCAATTTCTAATACTTTCCTCCCATTTTGGGCAATTCTTTTGGGTGGAGTTGTACTTTTAATTCTACTTATCTTATTGATTTTTAGATTGATGAAATAGAGTTGTAATAATTCGAACTATTCTAGTTCTTCCTTCGTTTGTATATCATTAACTTAGCTTTTTCAAACTTTGATCTTGAAGTGGATTTTTCTCAATATCGTAATCTTCATTTTTACTTGGAAACACAGCGTCCACGATTTTCATTTGTCTAAAAGTGAAATTCATTATACAGCTGAAGAAAATGCCATCCAAATGAGTGTCCATATTTTTGTGGATGATTTGGAATCTGCATTGAAAGAAAAAGGCGTGGATAGCCTGTTCATCGCCACTGAGAAAGAAGTAGATAATGCAAATACTTTCATCTCTTCTTACCTTAACCAGACCCTGAATATCAAGGTGGATGACCAAACCAAAGAAGCTCAATTTTTGGGTAAGGAAATGTCAGATGATTTAATGGCTATATGGTGTTACCTTGAAATTCTTGAGGTTCCTGACTGTGCATCTGTATCAATCTCGAATCGAATTCTATTCGAAATGTTTGATGATCAAAGAAACATCGTAAAGTATTCAACAGATACAGGAAAGAAAGATTACTACATTTTCGACCTCAAAGATCAGGAGAAAGAATTCAGCTGTGAGTAAATTTTTCCAAGCCATACTAATTTTTCCTATTCGGATTTATCAAAAACTGATTTCACCTTTACTTGGTCCAACATGCAGATACGATCCAAGTTGTTCTCATTACATGGTGGAAGCGATACAAGAGTGGGGCGTTTTTAAAGGCACCTGGCTTGGGATCAAAAGAATATTTCGGTGCCATCCTTGGGGTGGATTTGGACCTGATCCTGTGCCCAAAAAGAAAGAAATGTAAAATTGTGATTCTTGATAAGGCTTGAGCTCAATGCTTAAACATCCTTCAAGTTCTTACCAAAGCTTTTCGAAAGACTCTTTGCTAAATTCTTTCTCAACATCAATAAACATAGTTGTTCTCTTGGCCTTATTGGAAATACCCATCCGTTTTCTCAGTGAAGATTTTTTAATTAAAGAAAGCGGAAACAGAACCAGAAAAAAAATAATCGAGAGTAAAATCGTCCCATTGATCTTACCAAGAAACTCGCCAAACTTAATCCAAATTTTACTGATAAAATCCCGAATAGTAGAGCTGAATACACATACCAAACCCAAGACAAATGCGATGGTACGTAAAACCTGAATATTGAATATATAGCCTACCGCGATCAATCCAATGACAAGGACCAAAATGTCCAATGCTGTATTTCGATCTTTTGTCAAAACAGTGTATAAATGAAAGGTGAAATTGCACTACCTCCACCCAGCACGATGAGTATTCCAATCAGAAGTAAGAGTATAATTACAGGGGCAAGTATCCACTTTTTACGTTCCTTGAGGAATCCCCATATGTCCTTAATGATTTCCATTTTTAGTCAAGTGTAAATTTTCTTTTCTTTTCTTGTTGATCAAATTCTATTTGATCTCTTTTATCAAAGATATAATTTCCAATAACAAGATAATCCATTTCTGTTTGCATAAAACAGTTGAAGGCATCTTCAGGACTGCAAACAATAGGTTCACCTCTGACATTAAAGCTCGTGTTGATCAGGACTGGACATCCAGAAAGTTCATCGAAAGCTTTGATCAAATGGTAGAACTTAGGATTTTGTTTTTCATTAACGGTTTGTACACGTGCGCTAAAGTCAATATGGGTGATAGAAGGAAGGGATGATCTTTGGTAATATAATTTCTCACGTAATGGCAATGCACTATACCCATCAGGAAGCTGATTTCGAATTGCTTCATTAACCGCATGGACTTGAAGCATGTATGGACTCATTTGGTTGATTTTGAAGAGTTCTTTAGCTTTCTCTTCAAGTACAGCCGGAGCAAATGGGCGAAACGATTCTCGGTATTTTATGTTTAGATTTAGTTTCTTTTGCATGTCAGGTTTGCGAGGATCAGCAAGAATACTTCGTGCACCCAATGCTCTTGGGCCATATTCCATACGACCTTGCATCCAACCAATGATGTTACCATTATTGATCAATGCTGCCACTTCTTTGCAAAGATTTTTGAAGTTATCAGTTTTCTTTCCCACAGCTTCTTTTCGGCGCATCATTAATTCGATTTCTTTGTCACTGTAGGATGGACCCAGAAGAGAACCGAACATAGAATCTGGTAGCTGGACTTTCCTTTCCCAATCAAAATATTGATGATAAATCGAAAGCGCCGATCCAAGTGATCCACCCGCATCTCCTGCTGCGGGCTGAATGAATACTTCCTCGAAGATTTTTTCGTTTATGATTTTGCCATTGGCAACACAATTCAAGGCAACTCCACCAGCAAGGCAAAGTTTGTTTGAGCCCGAGATTTCTTTTGCATGCTTAGCCAATAGAAGAACAACTTCTTCTGTGACCTTTTGAATAGCAATCCCAATATCACAATGGATTTGCTCAAGTTTTGACTCTGGTTTTCTTTTTTCAATACCAAATAACTTTTCCCACTTTCTATCATCGATCATTCTAAGACCTGTAGCAAAGGTGAAGTAATCCATGTTGAGCTGAAATGATCCATTTGGGAAAATGGCAATGAGATGATCCTTAATGAGGTCAATAAATGTAGAGACCCGATCAGAATCTGGATTTCCATATGGAGCAAGTCCCATCAATTTGTATTCACCAGAGTTCACCTTGAAACCAAGAAAATATGTAAAAGCAGAATACAGTAAACCCAACGAATGTGGAAAATGAATCTCTCTCAGCATTTTAATGTCCTTTCCTTGACCAAGGGCAATTGAGGTAGTTGCCCATTCTCCAACACCATCCATGGTTAGGATAACGGCTTCTTCAAAAGGAGAAGGGTAGAAAGCACTTGCCGCATGCGAGAGATGATGTTCTGTGAACAAAAGTTTAAATGTTCCTTTTTCATAATCACCTACTTCTGCAAGTCCGTCATAAATTTGTTTTCTTAAAAATATTTTTTCCTTCAACCATACAGGAATCGCCTGTATGAATGATCGAATACCTTTTGGAGCAAAGGCATAATACGTCTCAAGCAATCGTTCAAACTTAAGAAAAGGCTTATCGTAAAATAC
>JAHDDD010000082.1 GCA_020629535.1 Saprospiraceae bacterium | reverse complement strand
TGAGTTTTTTACTTCCCGTGGCGATTTCTCTAGTCCAGCTATCAATGCCGGCATAGGGCATTTTTTCGATGAAAGCTCTCCAGGTCTGAAGAAAATCGGTGCTCGTTGTATCCTCTCTCTTTTTCCCTTCAATTGAACAAACAGGAAAACTAAAATGAATATCTGGATGGATGTATTTTTTAGCTTTGATACAATCGGAGCATTGACCGCAAGATTCAAGTCCTTCTTTTTCCTGACACATCAAACTAACAGCAAGTGCCAAGGCAAACATAAGTTTGCCATTGCCTTCAGGTCCAGTCAAAAGCATGGCATGAGGAATTCTGTCCTTCAGGATGAGTCCTTCTAGATATTCCTTTGTTTTTTGTTGACCTGGTATTTGATTAAATAGCACTTCTTCTAGTTATTTCTTACGAAATAGGTGCTATGAAAAGACATTGAAAGGCAGCAGTTGGCTGGTTCGATAGTAATTGCACATCGACTTTGAATGTGCTTTATTTATATATTGGTTATGATAGCAGTTTTAATTATCATTCGCCTGCAACCCTATTCTATTCTCCTCATAGCATCACCATTCACAAATCATTGATTATTAGGTGATTTGATACAAAAATACACTTAATAAACCATTTCCGACAGAGAGTGTTACCAAACATTATATTTTTGCGCTTAATTTTTTATTATCAAAGAAATTCATGACAAATGAGGATCGCTGTTTTTAGAAAAGCTCACTTTAATGCTGCCCACAGACTCTACAATGCAGATTGGACTCCAGAAAAGAATTTGGAGGTATTTGGGCCCTGTAGCAATCCAAATTACCATGGTCATAATTATGAACTAGAGGTAAAAGTTGCTGGAGAAGTTGATCCGGTGACGGGTTTTCTTATTGATTTGAAGATTTTGAAGCAAATTATCAAAGAAGAAGTGGAAGATCGCTTTGATCACAAGAACTTTAATCTAGACACGCCGTATTTTAAGGAAAAGAACCCGACTTCTGAGAATATTTGTGTTTTAATCCATGATTTGTTGAGCAAAAGGCTGGGAAGTGAGTTTGAATTGACTGTTCGGTTATGGGAGACACCAAGAAATTATGTGGAATATCCAGCCTAGATTCTCATAAAGCGGAATAAAATTTGTCGTGTAGTTATCAAGTAGGCCCGGTTAAAATGAAAATTGGGCAGATTATTTGAATTATCTTCGTCCCTAAATATTCAGTTTTTGGATTTCGAACTTTATCAATGGTTGGTACCCCTCATAGCCCTGTTCTACATAGTCAGGCTGGTCAACCAGTATAAAGTCAAGAAAAGACTTATAAAAGGAACCATCTTCTGGTTCGTATTTTGGTTTGCCATCAGTATTCTGGCGATTATTCCAGATCAAATTGCCATCAGTTTTGCCAGCATGCTCGGATTCAAAGACAATGTGCACGCAGTAATATTTGTCGCTTTGGGCTTTCAATTTTTATTTCTGTACTACCTTTCAAACACTGTTGAACGTATGGAAAGAAAGGTCACTGAGTTGGTTAGAAAACTCGCCATCGAAAAGTCTCAAAATGAAAAATTGAAAGAAGAGCTGCGCAAAGAATACGCTGAATCTGACAATGAGTAATGAAAATTCTATTCATTCTCGAAAATCATTATCCTAAGATTGGTGGAGTAGAAACTCTTTTTAAAAATTTGACCGATTCTTTGGCTAAAGAAGGTCATCAAGTCACAGTTTTGACGAATCGTGGGACTGGAGAAAATCTGCATCCCCGAGAATCATACATGGACAATCTAACCATCATAAGGAAGCCATTTCTCAACAGATATATCTTTACTTTTCTCGCATGGATTCCAGGATTTCTACTTGCCAGAAAACATGATATCATTCACACGACATCTTATAATGCAGGGATACCTGCCTACATTTCCGGTCTTTTGGCAAGGAAGAAAGTGCTGATTACTTTCCATGAGGTGTGGGGAAAAATGTGGTTTGATTTGCCATTCTTCAGCAAATTTAGCTTGTCTTTACATTATTGGTTTGAGAAAGTTTTGCTCAAATTTCCGTTCCATAGGTTTATTGCTGTTTCAAATTTTACGGCCCAACAATTGGAGAAGAATGGAATTGTGAAGAGCAGAATTTCAATGATTTATAATGGTCTTGAATATTCAGAGTTTAAGATAGAAAAGTCAGCACGTGATAATGAATTTTTCACATTTCTGTATTTTGGAAGATTGGGTATTTCCAAAGGGCTTGATATACTTATCAATGGTGCCGCAATTTGTGATAAGCCATTCAAACTACAATTGGTGTTGCCCACCTATCCAGCTGACCTCCTTAAGATTGTGAAGGACTTGGTTCTTGAAAATGGATTAGATGAAAAAGTTGAGTTTTTTCATGAATTGCCATTTGAAACGTTGAAGGAAAAGATAACACATGCAGATGCCGTTATTGTGCCTTCTTATAGTGAAGGTTTTTGTTTTACAGCAGTTGAGACCATAGCATTGGGCACTCCTATCATTTCTTCTGATAATGGGGCATTGAAAGAGGTGGTCAGTGGGAAACATCTAAAGATGGAAAGCTTTACTTCTGAAGCATTGAAAGAAAAAATGGAATTGGCAATTGATGGTGAATTTCTTGAAAGTGAAGTAAGAAGATTTCATCTTTCGGATTCTATAGAGTCCTATAAAAAGCTTTACTCAGAAATATTGACTAAAAGGGATTGAATAATTTCACCAACATATTCACACCTGTAAGAAAATTTTGACCCTTGCTCATGGTGTCAGCGGTGTAACGCACATCGATGGGCACCTGTCCGATACTTGCTTTCATAATTTGAGCCTGCTTGATTATTTCAATACAAAATTCAAATCCATCAAAAGCGATCTCTAGATTTTGTGCAAACTTTCGATTCATCGCCTTCATGCCCGATTGGCTGTCTGTCAAATAGATACCTGTGATGATGAAAGAAATGAAGTTTCCGAAAAAATTGAAGATGAGTCTTGATATGGGGATGTCATTCTTTTTCATAAATCGGCTCCCAATGACAAGATCAAGATTATCTGATTCCAGTTTCTCAACAAGGCTGTTGATGTTATCAGGATTATGTTGGTTGTCAGCATCAATGGTAAGAACAACATCTGCTCCATTGGCTACGGCGTATTTTATGCCAGTAAGTGTTGCTGCGCCCGGTCCAAGATTTATAACATGATCGAGAACAACAACATCTTTATATCTTGAAATGACTTCTGAAGTATTGTCCTCACTTCCATCATTGACGACGACGATGTGCTTAAATCCTTGGAGTTGAAGTTTGACCAAAACGGGCTCAATACGTTTAGCCTCATTCTTAGCGGGAAGAACGATGTAGACTTTCTTCTGTGTTGAAAATTTATTTTGAGCCATTTAAATCAATTCTACAATGGCATATGAGCCATTGACCACAATATCTTTTCCAAAGATACCATAAATATTCTGCTGCTGCCCGGTCTCTGGATTTGTGATTCTCAATATTCTGTTTGTCGCAAGAGGCCTGATTTTTTCATTCTTATAAATGAAATTCATTAATGCATTGAATTTTTGAGTCAAAGTCTTGCCTTCGGTTTTATCAATAGTGACGGTATTCAGATCAATAATCATGTATTTAAAACCTGATTTTTTAAGTGCTTCAGCCAGTTCTTCCTTGTTGGAAAACTCATTTGTCAATGCATTGAATGTGCCCAATTGATTATCTGCCAAGACTCGCTTGTGGTTATTCTCAACAAAGTATGTGAAGCTTGTACCAATCCTGTAAACCAATGCCTCCTTATCTCGATTAATTCTTTCAAAAACTTCTGGAACGGTAGGATAGGTGTTATCAAGAACTTGGTCACTATCCATTACTCCTGAATTATACAGATAAAAGATAGAATGAAACATACCTTTACCTAAATGGGTTTCAGGGATTCCAGGCGAGATTCCGGAAATTCTGTTTGTCAAAGCCATAACAACCCATATAGATGCGAATATTGCAAAACTTGGCATTAACCATCTATAATGAAATGGTTCTCTTTCTTTGATTCTACCCAACAAGAAGAGCATGATTATCATACCTAAGAAAAGCATAAAGAAACCGTACCAAACAATTCCTGATGAAAGAACCAACCAGAAAAAACTATAATTAAAAAACAAATATGCTATGGTGATTAAACCAGCATTTTCCTTCCCAGCCAGAACTCGATAAATCAAAAATCCAGTGAGTGCGAATAGCAGGATTAAGATTGGGTATGTTACATGGTCTTTGTCTCCTGAAATTGTTTCGCCCAATGATGCGAAAGGTGTATAAAGAAGATTGTTGAAACTGTAGACATTCTTCACAACTTTACCTACAAATGTCAGGTCTTTGCTCTGTGATGTTTTCTCAAATTTCCCATCTACATTTTTATTCATGGTACTTTGGGAAGGATCTTTTTCAGATCCGGCTTCAAGAACAAAAGAATTAGAAGTGGCAAGAATGAACATAAGAAATAGAAGAATACCCATGCACCAAGCAAGCAGCTTGTTTTCTTTTTTGAAGTAGATCAGCAAGAGCAAAGGAAGAAACATCAGATAAAGAAATCCTATGTCTACAAAATTTCCTCTTTCGTTGATGTTCATGGTTGAATCATATGGAAGTGAGAGATACCTGTACAGTAATTTCTCATAACCAATGTATCTCTGAATCTCTTCTTTTCTTGTGTCTCCTTCTGTTACGTGCTCTAATTCGTCATTCTGTCCTAGAATGCAGCTTGGATTTTGGAAAATGCCGAGGAATAGAAATATGACAAGTATGTATTTATTAGTCCACTTCATCGTTAGCCCTTTCTATAGTTGTTAATGATTTTTCGGGCATCTATGTCCGGTCCAGGTCGACCTCCTAAGAGTAAGCTGTTGATACTTGGTTTATCGCTTTCAATAAAGTTCTTCACCATCCATGGGGAGAAAACAAATACACTCAAACCGCCAATCACTATACTCATCTTGAGAATATTGATGAACTTCGATTTGTTTTTTACAAAACTGTATCCTAACAGAAGTAATCCTGCTCCTAAACTTACCCATTGGAGATATGAAATACCTAAGTGATAAGCTCTCATACCTGATACATCATCTAATTTACCTACTAAGATGATGAAGAATGTAATAAAGAACATGCCTAGAAAACCAGTATATCCGCAATACAAAGCCCACAGCATCATCATAAACGCAAATACAAGGTATACATGAGTCAATTTCACTCCTATCCCATATCCAGTGAAGACACTCAATAAGATGACCAAGAGCCAAATAGGAGAATCTAATTTGCCTTCACTCAGTTTAATTCTTTTAACCAATTCAACCAAAATAAATATAGAACAGAATTGAATAAACAATAGACCAAAATCTATTTTCAATTCTATGGTCATTTGATTAAATATTGAAGGGATGATCGCGAGAAAAAATAACGCAATCATTGTATGCGTCGGGCTTAACTTTAAGTAAGATCTGCATAGTTCATAACCTGCCCAAAGTGTCAAGATGATGGCCCCATATGAAATCAACAATGTGATTTCTATGCTATTGAAAGCTATCAAACCTATGGCCATGAATAAAGACCATGTATAAGGTTGAAACCCATGAACCAAGGCTTCATAATCTGCCAGAAGTTTTGAGATGTTGACATAGAAATTTCTGGAGTCAAAACCAGCTGGAAATGGACTGATTGCACCGAGATAATTCAACACTAAATATGCTATCAAAAGAGTCCATATAATACCCAACAAAAAAGTGCTTTCGGTTTTCTCAGTGATCAATGGTTTCAAAAACATTGATTTTAAGAACGGAAGTACCTTTTTATAATTTAAGATCAATGGGAGGATTAGCATTGGAATGACCGTAAAATTCTTCAGCAACCCAAATATTCCTAAAACAAATAATAGAAAACAATGAAGCATAATTCCCAATGCAGTGGACACGATTGGCAGACTGCTTTCTGGTAAAGCAAGTTTAAATCTGTTGATAAAAATATTACCAAAGGCGTATGAGGAGACAAGAATGAGAAGCAATGGGAAAAAACATAATAGTGCTTTAAAAGCATATTTCATGGTGTCACCCATATCAGCAGACATAGTTTTGAATTCTGCAAATGGTAAATAAGCACCAGCAATGACCACAGCTAGAAAAAAGCTAAATACTAAAATGGATAGACCAGATGAAAGAAAGCCACTAAAAAGTTTCTTTTTTGAATGCAATAAGAACCCAATTATAGCTGATAGCATCAACAAAAAAATTGCAAGTTTAGGAAACTTGAAATGGGTAAGAGATAATTCGTAAATAGGATGTTTGTTGATGTAATCAAAGAACAAAAACAAAATCCAAAAAACACCAAAGACTGCCAATGGTATTTCTTTCAGATAAGATTTATTCATTTTGGTTGTTCTGACATTCGCAATATTGCGATTAATGATAGGATTGATAGCTTCCTGTTTTCAATAGGACAGGGTAAAAATACTTAATTTTATAGCTTTTAAAGGTGTATTACGTCACCTAATGGTGATAAAATTGTTATTTCACATAAATGGCATCAATGGAACTGCAAGCGCAACTAGAATCACATAAAATTCGGGCAACTCCACTAAGAGTTTCTATACTCGAGGTATTCAGCCAGCAAAAATCAGCCATTTCAAAGCAGGAAATTGAATCTAGTCTGAAAAATATTGATAGGATCACGCTATATCGAAATCTCAAGATATTTGAAGAAAAAGGTCTGATACACAAGGTTTTAAACACTTCAAACATCGCCAAATACGCTATTTGTTTAGATCATTGTTCTCATGAAGAACATGCAGATAGCCATATTCATTTTGAATGTACATCATGCCAAGAGACCACATGTTTGGATGAAGTTCCTATTCCTAAAGTCAAACTTCCAGCAAAATATAGCCCAACAAGCATGGCATTAACCATCACTGGAATCTGTGAAAAATGCAACTAAGTTGCATGTTATCAATACAAAAGCTAAATTTGCAACAATGTTGCAAAAAATCAAGAAGGCAAAACTAGATATATTGGGTATGGGCGTGAGCATTCTATGTGCTATACATTGTCTCATTTTGCCCTTTATGATTCTGATTTTTGGTAAAAGTGTAAGTGGTTCTCACCAGATATTTGATATTGGAATTCTTGTATTGGCAGCTGTGATTATGATTTTTAGCATGCGCAAGATTTACAAGAAAAAGGAGTTTATCCCTTTATTTTTATTGATTGTTGTCGGAATTTGTTTTTACACCTTATCTTTCTTTTCGACGCATTTATTCCAGCACATCTTTTTCGTCCTAGGAAGTCTTATTTGGATGAGTGTCCATTGGATGAACATCAAACTTTCCCATTAATGCATGTTTGAGACATTTCTCAAGGTCGGGTTTGAACACATACTTGATCCAAATGCATACGATCATATTCTATTCGTTATTTCCTTTTCCATTCTTGCCTCCATTTCATCTTGGAAAAAATTAATATGGCTTGTTACAGCCTTTACCATTGGACATTCTATAACATTGGCTTTAAGCGTTATGGATATCCTTACCGTCTCGAGCGCATTGATTGAATTTTTAATTCCTATTACAATTATCATTTCTTGTATAGATAATATTGTGCAGGTAAGGAAAGGTTCTTCCTTTGCTGCGCGATATTCTTTGGTGGCTTTATTTGGATTTATTCACGGAATGGGCTTTTCCAACTACTTGAAGGCCCTTTTAGACAAAGAGGAATCAATTTTAACACCACTGCTTGCCTTCAATATTGGGATTGAATTGGCTCAGTTGGTTATTGTGTTTGTTGCCGTGTTTATCTTCAGCATTTTGGCGAAATTCATTAAAGGAGCTTACCTCATTTACACCGCTTCAGCCATAATTATCTTAATGTCTGTCAGACTACTTGTCGGAATTTCATATTAAATAAAATAAATATGTAATTATTTTGTAATGTGTGTCTTAAATAACTAGATTCGCACTTGTAATAATCGTCCTTAAGATTATTTGTCCTAAAAGTAACCTACTGCTGAAGTCAGTAGGTTTTTTTTTATCTTACATCGCATCGAGAATATGCGTCCTGCTCTTGTATTATTAACGGTTCTTTCGTTTTCACATTTGCTTTCCGCAAATAAAATAGATCTATCTTTTGACGGAACCATTGAAAAGATATTTGCCTGTAAAGAGTCTGGTCTTCTATACTTTATTGATGATAATGATCAATGCTTTGAATACAATGGAATCCACCTGCGTCAAAAATTCAATGCTTATAAATTATTAGGAATAAACAATGGTAAATTCTACCTCAGTAAATCAAATTCACTTTTTAAATACACCCAAAGTACCGAGAAGATACAGCCTCTTCCTATTCCATTAGACAGGAATATTCGCAACATTTATTTTCTTGGAGAAAAGCTAATTATTGTATCTGATTCACAAATAAGGATAACGGACGAAAATTATTCTAGTCATCAACTTAAATTCAAACAAAGAGTCGATGGTATTTCATCTATTTTTTGTGGAAATTCTACATGCTTCTATTCTCAAGGAAACCAAGTTTTTGATCTCTTCAACGACGAACTTTTGTTCCAAACCAATGATTCCTGTTTGGACATTTGCCAATCAAAGAGTGGAGATTTGATTGTTGCCAGCAGCTATGATACGAACATCTGTAGAGAAGGCACTTGCAGAATCTTGAATGCTGCATCCGGATATATGCCCAGTGATCCAAGAAAGCTCGTTGACTCATATGATGATCTTTACATTATAAATGCCACTGATGTCCATAGATTTTCCTGGGCCGAATCTTCTGTTGAATTGATTGAAAAGATTGAAGGAATTTTTTTGGATGCAAAAATCGATGCATGGAATGGACTTTGGCTTGCTACAACACAGGGAGTATATCATATTAAAAATCCTAAAAAGAATTCAGAGCCAATCATCCATAATTCTTACATTGAAAATGCCAACGGAATCAAACAAAATGATTCAAAATATAGCTGGAATGAAAATGAAGAAGCCATAAAAATATATTTGAACTCTACTTTTCTTCCCAACCCAGCTAATCTCAAAACTCAATATAATCTCAACGAACAAGGTTGGAAAAACCTTACAAGATCCGTACTATACCTAACAAAAAGTTTACTCTCAAATGGTGACAATGAGATATTAATGCGATCTCGGTCAGGAAATAATATATCAGAAGTCAGGAGGTTTACAATCAAAATTCCTCATCAGGAGGTAGGTTCGACTCTTTGGAAGTTATTGCTCGGCTCTCTGGGATTTTTATTTGCTATTGCATTGATTTCATTGCTCAATTTGAGAAATAACAACAAAGTAATCCAATCCGAGATCGAAAAGCTGCGGTCGCAAAATAAACTGTTGCAAAAAGAGCAGCAGGTAGATCAACTCCGAATGAATCCGCATTTTATTTTCAATAGTTTGAATTCGATCAAAGGCCTATTGAGTCAAAATAAGATTCCTGAAGCCAGACAGTCGATTACTTTATTTTCATCTTTCCTTCGTAAATATCTGTACCAAACGGAAGGGGAGAATACAATGCTTTCAGATGAAATTGAAATGCTCAAAAGCTATTTGAAGCTGGAACAATTGTGCAGACCTTTTAAATTTAAATTCATCATTGAGGTGGAAGACGAAGAGTTACTTGATTTATGGGTGCCTAATATGATCGTACAACCATTTTTGGAAAATGCTTTGGTGCATGGATTCAATGCTGATAGTGAAAATGCATTGTTAACATTGAAATTTTCTGAATCTCAAAATTATCTTGTTGCGGAAGTAAGAGACAATGGTGTTGGCTTCCAAAAAGAATTGAAAGAAAACAAATCCCATAAAAGTGTAGCCGTGGATCTAACTGAAAAAAGATTGGCAAGCATTGATAAAAACAGACAATCAGCATACGTTACATATGACCATACCGTTGATGGCACATTGGTTAGAATTAAGCTTTCAAGAATTTAATTCAATAGAAAGCATCCTTGTAGTGTATGAGATCATATGAGATTTCATTTTTTCTCCTTAGAATACTGATTACATCAAATCTTATTTCCCAATCATGGTCATTCTTTTCCATATAAATTTGAGATGCAGAGAAAATTAATCTTCTTTGTTTTGGACTAACGAATTCCTCAGGCCTTCCGTAATAATCATAGCTTCTCAGTTTAACCTCAACAAAAATCAGTACTTCATTTTCCTTTGCTATCAAATCAATTTCCGCCTTGCCAAAGGTCCAATTGCATTCCAAGATTTGAAAACCTTGTTCTTTAAGGTAGAGCTTTGCTAAAAACTCACCCATTTCTCCCAATGATTTTTGTACGGTGCTTGCCATGTCCATTAATTACTCCACAAGTATATCATTTGAATAGGGTGACAGGTAAACTACATTGTGGGCCACGCATAGCAAGATTCTTACAAATTTCAATTTTGTTAATACGTAGAAGTACTGTATATCAATAGTAATTGATATTTTTGCCCAGCAAATTTTTATAATTATGATGGATCAATTGATAGAAAGATTTCCTGCTCAACTTGCAGAGGCATTGGAAATTGGTGAAGCAGCAGAAATACATGCGCATGACAAAGAATTAAACAAGGTTTACGTAGCCGGTCTTGGAGGATCAGGAATTGGCGCTAATTTCGTAGCCTCATTTATAAGAAAGGAATGCTCAATTCCATACACAGTTGGAAAAGGCTATGATATTCCTGCTTATGTGGATGAAAATACTTTGGCCATAGCTTCTTCATATAGTGGTAATACAGAGGAAACTTTGTATTCCTTCGAAGAAATGTGTTCTCGCGGAGCAAAAATTGTGGTAATAAGTTCAGGTGGAAAATTGATCGAGATTGCCAAAGAAAAAGGTTACGACTACATTCAGATTCCTGACAATTGGCCGTCTCCAAGAGCTTGTCTCGGATACTCTTTGGTACAGCAATTGTTCGTCATGAGAAAATTAAACTTTATCTCCAATGAAACCATATTGGCTGTAAAGTCAAGCATCGACTTAATTAAATATAATCAGGAAAGCATAAAGGAAGAGGCAAAAAAAGTTGCACAGTTCTTCCATGGAAAATTGCCAATTATATATTCTGAAGATCGCATCGAACCAGTCGCAGTAAGATTCAGACAGCAAATCAATGAGAATGCAAAATTACTTTGTTGGCACCATGTCATTCCAGAAATGAACCACAATGAATTGGTTGGCTGGAAAGACAAAGATGATCAATTTGCCGTTTGTTATTTGAGAAATAATGATGATTTCAACCGCAACCAAGTGCGAATGGAAATCAACAAAAAAATCATTTCGAATAGTACACCAAATATCATTGAAATCCATTCAAAGGGAACAAATCTAGTAGAAAAGTCAATTTATCTAGTCCATATGGTGGATTGGGTAAGCTGGTATCTTTCTGAATTAAGAGAGGTAGATTCTATAGAAGTGGATGTCATTGATTATCTTAAATCTGAATTAGCGAAAGTATAGTATGAACAGGCTCACATACAGGAACAATAGAAAGAAGAGAAACATCTGGTCTATTGTTTCATATGTAGCATTTGGTATTATAACCTTGTGGTTATTGGCATCTATGTATTTTGAAACAAGCCCTGTTGATATTTTAAAAAAAGGTTTTGTTTCTATCGGAAGTGTAGGTGGTGGAGATAGTATTGAATCTTTGAGAGCAGAAATTGTAGAGAAAGATTCGATCATCGCAGCGCTTGAAATGCAACTTTCTCAGAAATCTAATGAAGGACTTAAAAAGGCCATTGTCAAAATATCAAGCAATACATTGAATATGAGAGACAAGCCTTCCCTGAGTTCTGGTATCGTACTTCAAATCCCCGCCGAAAGCGAAGTAGATATTCTTTATTATGACACACAAAAATTTTACCTAGAAGGCAAACAAGGTAAATGGTGTAAGATCCAATATGCAGGTCAGGAAGGATGGGTTTGGGGTAATTTCCTCCTTGAAATCGAATAACACTCTCCAAAATTCGAGATTTCATTTCGTAAGCTGAACATCGTTTTCAGAGTTTATCTACATTCTTTGAATATATAACAAGGACATCTCGTATTTTTGTGTTCACAAACACAAACAATGATAAAGATTACATTCCCGGATGGTGCTCAAAGAGAATACGAGAAAGGAACTACTTCACTTGATATTGCGAAGTCAATTAGTGAAGGGCTGGCACGAAATGTTCTTTCTGCTCAAGTCAATGAAGAAATCTGGGACGCTACCAGACCCATTCATGAAGATGCCAACATTAAGTTTTTCACCTGGAAAGATCAGGAAGGAAAATCTACCTTTTGGCATTCATCTGCACACTTGATGGCGGAAGCCCTTGAAGCCATATATCCAGGCACAAAGTTTGGTATCGGGCCATCAATCGATAACGGGTTTTACTATGATGTAGATACGGGTGATGTAACGCTTACGCCAGACGATCTTCCAAAGATTGAAAAGAAGATGTTGGAGTTGGCGCGAGAAAAAAATGAATACACAAGAAAGGAAGTTAGCAAGGCTGATGCAATAAAATACTTTACTGATAAAAATGACGAGTATAAACTTGAGCTGATTGAAGATCTTGAAGATGGAACCATCAGTTTTTACAACCAAGGCAACTTTACTGATCTTTGCCGAGGACCGCATATGCCCAATACGGGACCAATTAAAGCTGTGAAATTAATGAGTCTTGCAGGGGCTTATTGGAGAGGTGATGAGAATAGAAAGCAGATGACTCGAATCTATGGAATTACCTTTCCAAAACAGAAAGAACTAACCGAATACCTCCACCTTTTAGAAGAGGCTAAAAAGAGAGATCATAGAAAGTTAGGAGCAGAACTTGAGCTATTTATGTTTTCAGAGAAGGTGGGATCCGGTCTTCCGATTTGGCTACCAAAAGGTACACAGATAAGAGAAAGATTGCAGAATTTCCTTCGCGCAGAACAAGAAAAGCGAGGATACAAAATGGTTGTCACGCCTCATATTGGGGGTAAGGATTTGTATGTAACTTCAGGGCACTACGCCAAGTACGGAGAAGATAGTTTTCAACCAATCAACACTCCGCGAGAAGGTGAAGAGTTCTTGCTAAAGCCAATGAACTGCCCTCACCATTGTGAAATATTTGGACATCGTCCAAGGTCGTATAAGGAACTCCCTCTTCGAATTGGTGAATTTGGAACTGTATACAGATATGAGCAAAGCGGTGAATTGCACGG
>JAHDDD010000081.1:4664-13292 GCA_020629535.1 Saprospiraceae bacterium | reverse complement strand
TCGTATCATATTCAATTGCGACAATGCCGTTATCTAGGGTCTCTGAAAATTGCAATTGTTCATTTGCTTCAAATCTTTCATTGAAAATACTCATTTGAAGACCCGCGCCTAAGGTAAGTCCTGGCTTGAACGTATAATCTAATCTAACCGACCCACCGTAGGTTTCCAATGATGACAAAGCGTTGACTTTGTTGTGATAATATTCGCTTGATGCATTGTCAATACTTGCAAAATTGTGATCATACAACGACGTGTATCCTGAAATCATCATTGACCATCTTGAAGGAATTTCTTCAACCATGATCTTCGGTGTTGCCTGAGCAAAAGCAAGCTTTGCATTTCTTTCGTGGCTGAGGTATAATTGTTCTGTTTTCAATGCGTTGAACGAGGTCAAATTCATTGAAACTAGGTCTTCTGATTTTGATTCAGCAGTTTGATTTTCAATGTTGACCAACGATTCAGATTCCTTCGTTGAAGACCTTTGAGCAGAAATAATGGAGGGCGATTCTGTTTGAACTACCTCCAAAGATTCTTCTGCATTTCGGTCAATGCCATTGGCAATCTGACTAACCTCATTTGTTTCAACTGGGTTGATCGGGGCGTCAGCAGTTTCATAAATAAGCGATGGGTTGTTGTTCTCATCGATTGTGTGAGAAGCTGATTGTTTAATGACATTATTGATGCTTGGGCCTGATTGATCGGTATCAACAATGGCTAGCGTTGGCGTTTTATCAAGATCCACCTTAGACACAGATTTTTGAATATCTGTATGCTGGTCTGAATGAACAGATTTCGACGAATGTTCGGTCTGTTGTACAATGGTTGATTCGATACTCTTATTGGAATTGTAGGCACTGTATTTCAATGCCAAAAATGAAACACCTCCAACGAGTAACAAGGAAAATGCGATCGGTAATATTTTGGACAGGACGAACCCAGCGGGTTTATCCAAGTGACCTTGCAAATTCTCCCACCCTGCATCCAGATCAAAATCCGTCTCATGATTTTGAAGGTTACTTCGTAATTTATTTTCTAATCTATCAAGACTCATATGGCCCTAATCTTTTTTCTTTGATTCACGATTAATTTTTCCAGTTGTCCTCTTGCTCGTGAAAGTTTTGACCGTGAGGTCGATTCATTCATATCGAGCATTTCAGATATTTCTTTATGACTGTATCCGTCGATCACTGAGAGGTTAAATACCTGTTTGTAACCTTCCGGTAAATTTTCTACCAATAGCATCAATTCGTCAGCACTCATTTTATCAATGGCATCAGCATCAAGGTTTGGTAGATTGACAACCATGTCAATATCAAGAGAATGTCTGTTATATTTTTTAGATAGACGGATTCCTGTACGAATGGTGATGGTTTTCATCCACCCTTCAATCGAACCCTTATTGGGATCAAACCTATCCAAATATTTGAAAATGCTAACGAAGGATTCTTGGAGAATATCTCCAGGGCTAAGCGCAGAGATGGAATATCTTCTGCATACAGACATCAACATGGGTGCATATTTCATGTAAATGAAATGCTGGCATTTTCTGTCTTGCTTAATTGCTCCTTGTATAGCTTTTTCTATGTTCAAGAGATCAGCCTTACGGCAAATTTTACTGTTACTAAAAAACACCGGGAGAAAAACCAACTAAATCTCCCGGTTATTGTGCCAGCCAAGCTCAACCAGCTGGCCTTTAAATCAATATTCAAACAATAAGGGTTCCCCCCAATTCTCAATATTTAAATTCACTTCCTTAAAGTTCGGAAGCTTAACCAATTCTAAACTAAAACTTATACCACTCTCTTCAAATTCAGTACAGTCGTATACAAACTCTAACATGAATTTCAACTTCCTATTCGGTATTCCATCTTTCATTACATATGACCCTGAATCGACAATAACCAATTCTGTGTTGTATGGGTCAATGCGACAGGATTCAAAACGAATGTCGAGACATTGACCGGAAATGCTTGCATCCGTAATTACAAAATCTTCTGAAGCCAAATTGTGAAAGAACGAATTATTAACTACAATCTCATCACCACAAATTCTTGACTTTCGAGGAACAGAAAATGAACCCTGAAATGAAACAAATTCTTGAGAACCATCAATAATACCAACTCCTTCATAGGTGCCTACCATTGGTTCGAACATCTCTCCAATTTCTTCCAATTCAACATTAAAATATGTTCCGCTGCTGGCCAAGGCTCCTGCGATGATATTATCTCCATTTGCTAATCCGAAAATTCCATATTCTCCGACAGAAATCCCTGGCTGGATACCATCGTGAAACCATTGCATTAAAAATGGTTCGCCACTGAAATACTGGTTTTGCCTCACAACAACCTCCATCGAATATTCATTGTCTTGAATAAGTTCAACCAAACCAGTACCACCTTGATGCCTTATTGGTTCTTCTGAAATTTTACTGATGAGTTCAATATTTGTTTGGCCTATTGCGGTGGTGAGTGTATCTCCATAAATGATTTCTGGTTCATATTCGGTCCATTGTTCATCGACATTTCCATCGAAATTTTCTCTCTGGCACGAGCTCAATGCAAGTGCCAGTGAGAGAAAACTAACCAAACTTAATATATAATATGAATTCTTCATTTTAATTTCCACATCGTCTATATCATATAATTGCGTCGAACCTGGAGTTTCGTTGCGAGTGATGGAAGATTTTTTCAATTTTTTTTCAAAAAAATCTGAGGAATGACTTCATTTATGGAATAGCAGGTTGAAAATCAGTTTATTATGATTTATTCAATGCTTCACTTAAGATACGAAAAAAATTGGATCTGCTATGTTTTGTTGATGTGGCGCTGACAAATGAGACCCAAGGAAGAACGCCTAAAGCAAGCTATTTATACGCTTTGGCGAAATTTTCTTTCATCTTTCTTCGAAGGCCTAAATCAAATGGCAGCATTTGCATTATTGCTTCTGCTCTTTCCTTATAATCATCTTCCATCCTGTTATCAATGATTAGATGTATCGCTTTTTCAAAGCAATTGGAAATATTACGCATCAAGACTTCAGAGAAAAAACCATACTCATGATTAAAATTGATGGCTGTCTCTGCGGTAAATAGATAGACATCAATCATCTCATAACTCAGCAAGGCCGATTTATTCAATTCGCTGAGTAGCTTGTTTACCTTTTGAATTCTTGGGCGGCGTGGCCTTCTGTAACTTTTGGTTACATACTTTTTTGCAATCTCTTTTTTCGCCGCATCGAATACTTTCTTTCGTTCTTTGTCATCTCCAAGATCCATTTTGTAATAAAGCTTCACTTCTTTAGACTGATCAAATAACTTGATCAATTCTTCTCGAAGTTCTTCTTCGTCCATTGCTTTGATATGTTTGAGAAAACTTGAGCGGCGCATGGAGCTGTGTTTTAAATGCAAAGATAATTTTTAAGAAGTTTTGTTGGCTAGAACGCCAACAAAGGACACGGCTTTAATCTGATAATTCAAGCCATTCATCTTCCGCAGATTCTAAATCTGCTTTGATGGTCTCGAGTTCTTTAGATAAAGATTGGATTTCATCTAATGGAAGATCCGGATTCAGGAATTTTTGTTCGATGGAGATTTTGCGTTCTTCTAGTTCTGACATCTTGCGCTCGAGACTATTCAATTTGTTCTTTATACGCTTTTTCTCTTTAATGTCTATTTTCTTTTCTGTTTCAGGTTTCTTTTCGGTTTGGCTGTATGCCTCTGATTTTTTAGTAGCTCGGTAATCTGAATATCGTCCGTTGTAGTCTTTTACGTTGCCAGTTCCATCGAGTATGAATAGATGGTCTACCAATTTATCAAGTAAGAATCTATCATGTGAAACGATGATAAGACAACCAGGAAATTGAAGAAGGTAGTCTTCAAGTATGTTTAATGTAATGATGTCGAGGTCATTTGTCGGCTCATCAAGAATGAGAAAATTCGGATTGGACATCAGCACAGTCAATAGGTATAGACGTCGTCTTTCTCCACCACTGAGTTTAGATACATAGACTTGCTGCTGCGGTCTTGGAAAGAGAAATCGCTCGAGCAGTTGTTCTGCCCCTAATTTTTTGCCTTTTTCTAAGGGAATAAATTCGGCAACATCTCTTACGACATCGATCACACGTTTATCCTCATTTAGTTTTAAACCGTCTTGGTGATAGTATCCGAAGTCAACGGTTTCGCCAACAATGATTTTTCCTGAATCAGGTTTCATCTGTTTGGTCAGTAAGTTTATGAAAGTAGACTTTCCACTTCCATTTGGACCGACCACGCCAAGACGTTCTCCCTTTCTAAATTTATAATTGAAGTCTTCGATGATTTTGAGGTCCCCAAATGATTTGCTGATATAATGTGCTTCAAGAATTTTACCACCCAAACGGTTCGATTGTATGTGCATTTGCATCACGCCTTCCTTCTTGAATGATTTGACTTCAGATTTGATATCGTCAAATTTATCAACACGTGATTTGGCTTTAGTCCCTCTGGCTTTTGGTTGGCGACGAACCCAATCTAATTCTTTTTTAAAGAGCTTTTTGAGTTTATCAAAACTGGCAGCTTCATTTTCAAGACGAGATTGTTTCTTTTCCAGAAAATCTGAGTAGTTACCACGATAGGTGTATATGACTCCTCGATCTAATTCAATGATCTCGTTACAAATTCTTTCCAAAAAATATCTATCATGAGTAACCATGAGTAATGTTACTCGATCGTTTTGAAGATAATCTTCCAACCATTCTATCATATCTAAATCAAGATGGTTGGTTGGCTCATCCATGATGATAAATTCTGGTTCTTCCACAATTAATTTTGCGAGAGCCAATCTTTTCTTTTGTCCACCTGATAGTTGCCCTACTGGCTGCTGGAGATTTTTAATCTTAAGTTTTCCAAGAATTTCTTTAATCTTAATATCAAAATTCCAAGCCTTTAGATCATCCAGTTGGATCATCAACTTTTGAATTTTTTCTTGATCACTTTCCAGTAAAGCAAGCTCATATTTTTTGAGCAACTGTACTTTTTCGTTATCCATTTCATAAATGGACTCAAGGACGGTCAGACTTGGATCAAAATCGGGTTCTTGCTTGAGGTATGCAATGTTGACACCAGGGCTAACCTGGATGGAACAATTTTCTCCTTCAGAGGCTTCCTCACCTGCAATCACTCTGAGCAGTGTGCTCTTGCCACTTCCGTTTCTTGCAATCAAGGCTATTTTTTGGCCTTTGGAAATAGTGAGATTTATATCCTTAAACAGGACTTTTTCACCGTATGATTTGTTGACATTTTCAAGGCGTAGATATTGCATATTATAGAATAGAGAGAAGAGAACAGAGACATGATACCCGTTTCTCCCTCGAGTCAAATTTGTTTAAATTAACCTGAAACAGGAACGAATTTAATCATTATTCAAGACTCACCACAAATAGACTGAAAAAGTAAAACTAAAATATTGTGCTCAAGCTGAACAGCGAGTTGTAGATGAGATTTGATAAGAATAAAAAAGCACACTTAATTTTCATGACGAAATGCAAGTATGCTTTTTAATCGGTTTCCTTTTGTGTAATTTTCAATAAATTACACGAAGGAATCAACTATTCCGGTTGGGTCGATTCTTCCTTATTTTTATTCTTCACGTATTTGTCCAACCATTGATCTTGTTCCCAAAGCATGTGCATGATGCTTTCTTTGGCAACATAGCCATGGCTTTCCTTCGGCAGCATAACCAATCTTACTGTAGCTCCCAATCCTTTCAAAGCATTAAAATATCTTTCGCTTTGCATTGGGTAGGTTCCAGAATTATTATCTGCATCACCATGGATCAGCAGCAATGGTGTCTTCATTTTTTCAGCATGCATGAATGGAGACATGGAATAATAAATTTCTGGTGCTTCCCAATAGTTTCTTTCTTCGGCCTGAAAACCAAATGGAGTCAATGTTCTGTTGTAAGCTCCACTTCTGGCAATGCCTGCTGCAAACAAATCTGAATGGCTCAATAAGTTGGCTGTCATAAATGCGCCATACGAATGGCCACCAACACCAACACGTGTGCGGTCAATGTACCCTAGTTCATCAACTGCATCGATGGCTGCTTTTGCATTGGCGACCAATTGCTCTCTGAATGTATCATTTGGCTCTTCGTCGCCTTCTCCGATGATTGGAAACGCGGCTCTATCAAGCACGACGTATCCACGGTTTACCCAATAGACTGGAGAACCCCACCAAGGATAGGTAAATTCATTGGGCGAGGAAGTGACTTGACCTGCTGTGCTCGCATCTTTGTATTCTCTTGGATAAGCCCACATTAGCATAGGCAATTTTTCACCGGACTTTTTGTGGCCTTTCGGCAAATATAAGGTTGCATTCAAATCTACCCCATCTGGTCTTTTGTAATTGATGACTTCTTTTGAAACATCTTGAATGGCCGCAAACGGGTTTTCGAAGTTTGTGATTTGCTTTTGCTCTTTTGTATGAACATTTTTTATATAAAAATTTGGATACTCTGTCTTTGACTGTAACAAAACCAATGCTTCTCCTGTCGACATATCAATTACATCATAAATATTCTCGAGCTTTGACTCATCATCTGCTTGATAAATTCTCTCTTTCTCTCCTGTTTTGTAATTCATTTTATCTACAAAAGGATACACTCCTTCATCGGAATATCCATCACCAACCAAATGCACAAAACCATCTTTTATATCCAATACTTGTTTTCCGTATTCATTTTCCTTGGTTACGAACCAGCCCGGATCATTGTAACTGTCTTGCATGTTTCTATCAAACAAAATCTTTGATTCGACAGAAGGATCTGACGGATTGAATGCATACGTCTTGGTGTTTCTGTTTGTCCACCAGTAATCATGAACAATGGCCAAACGATTGTTTCCCCAATCGAAATATCGATATCTGTTTTTTAGATTGATCATGTGGAGTTTCTTTCCTGCAAATGGAGCATCCCATTGATAGACGGCGTCTCTTTCCTCTACTTCATTTTCAGGATCGCCACCATCAAGAGCTTCTGCAAAAACAAGAGTCGCAGGTTTGTCCTGTCTCCAACCAAAGCTTCGCGGACCTTCACGTGTTGCCATGAATCCTTTTGGCAGATCTTCGATAAGAGGTACTTCGTGAATTTTCTTTACCAGCTTGCCGCTTTGATCATATACGCTGTAGTTGGTTGGAAATCTATAATACGGAACGAGATACGAAAATGGACGATTGATTTCATTGATCATGATGTATTTCCCATCAGGGGAAACGGACATACTACTGTACATAGCTGCGTCTTTCCATTTCTTTGATGAACCATTGACCGATACGGTCCAAATCTCTGAGGTGGCCAATTGTTCAAAATTGAATTCGTCTGATTTGTTTTTCAACAAATCCTGATAGGTTCGATTTTGGGCTTTCTTACCATCATTGACCGATACGGTCGGACCAGAAGGAATGGTGGCTTTGGTATCAATAAGATCTTTTTTATTATCGGACAATTGTCTTACCAAAATGGTCTCATTATCCAACCATTGCAAAGGTCTTCGCATATTGGCATTGACTTTTTGATCGATCAATTTTTCGGCTGTCTTTGTGTCGAGATTTATAATCCAAAGAGAAACGCCATTTGATTCTGTTTCGGTAAGCGCCATATGTTTGTCGTCTCCGGACCAGGTAAAATTTGAAAAGCGACCTTCATCAGGAAGACCTGCTACCGGAAAAGTTTCACCACTCTTGATATCCTGAATGGCCACACTATTGTAATATCTTTCACGGCTTGAAATGTTCGTCTTAGGATTGATTCTCAAGCCGGCCAATCGAAGTTCTGTTTCTGATAATTCTTCAATGGTTTTGTAATTGCTTCTGTATCTGAGCACTCCAACCGAGGCATCTGTGCTGATCATGATACGAGGAGGTAATGGGGCATTTGCCAAATCGAGAATATCTGGATGCGGGGTTTGATATTCGATGTCAATTTGGGCGAATGTTAACGTAGAAAGAAAACAAAAAAAGAATAAGAGATAATTTTTCACGATAAAAAGATTTAAAGATATGTCTAACTAAAAATAAACAGAGAATACTTTGATCTCTGTAAAATTAAACAATTGTCTGGAAAGAGAATTGTAAAGTTGGGACACTAAATGGAAAATATGCTTTAACAACTCAATGACGGTAATATTCTAAAGAAAAATATAGTGAGAAATGATCATGAATTATTTGGACTATATTTATGCAAAAGACCAATGATGAAGAAAATCCAACTGATCTTAACATGTTTAATAGTAGCTTTAGGTGTACAGGCACAACATACGTTTTCTATCGTTGCTATTGATCCGGAAACGCGTGAGATTGCAAGTGCAGGGGCAACTTGCTTGGACTTGGTGATGGATGGTGCAGATGCCTATCCGATAAGTGGTATCATACCAAATAAAGGGGCGATGAATGCCCAATCATTTTTTTTACAAGCGAATCTCGATATAGGGATGTCGCAAATTGGAATGGGATCTAATGCTGAGGAGACTCTTCAATTTACAATCCAAAACGACGTACAAAATACGCCGGAAGAAAGACAATATGGAGTGATCACTATCGATGAGGATGGGAATGTCATCGCAGACGCCCATACAGGGGAAAATAATTTTGATTAT
>JAHDDD010000081.1:0-4654 GCA_020629535.1 Saprospiraceae bacterium | reverse complement strand
CTAACCATATTATAGGTCCAAATTATGCTATTCAAGGAAATATTCTAATAGGTCCTGAGGTACTTTCAAACATGGAAATTGCATTTCTAAATTGCACTGGGACCTTGTCAGACAAGGTTATGGCTGCCATGCAAGGTGCAAAAATTCAAGGAGCCGATTTTCGATGTTTTGATGAAGGTGTGAGTTCTCGTTCGGCGTTCATTCGTACAGCCTTACCTACAGATGATGAAAACAATCTTTGGCTGGATATCAACGTACCCAGCCGTCCGTTTGGAGTAGATCCTATAGATTCTTTACAAATCAAATATGATTTATGGAAAGCTGAAAATAATCAACCCGTCAATGATTTGGGCATTGAACTGCTCAACGAATTCGATGAAATCTCAACATATGATGAGCCTATACTTGTAAATGTCAGAATAACGAATCTTGGAAGTAGTGCAAATTCCAATTACATGATTCATTACATGATTAATGATCAAATGGCAAGTCAAACCATCGAAGAAGAATTGTTGCCTGGTGAATTTATTGACATTGAATTTGATGAACCTATTGAATTGGAAGAATTCATCACATACGAGCTAAGGGTTAATGTTGAATTGGGATCTGACGAATACTGTATTAATAATGAATCTTCTCAAACCTTCAGAAATTATGCAGCTCTTGATGCTTCATTGGTTAGTTTGCAAAATGTGGTACCCTTTGCCTGTTCTGAATTACTGAGATTTGTGATTTCAAATGAAGGCGTTGAAACCATAAACAAGATGGAATTTGAGTGGATTATAAATGGCAATCCTGTCTTCACCTCTTTTGAAGGAAGTTTGGCCACAAATGAAAGCACAATAATGGAAGTTGAACAACCTTTCATTCAATCAGGTGCCAATTTGGTTTCTGCTAAAATATTATCCGTAAACTTAATTCCAGATGATGTAGAAGCGAACAATAACTATGAAGCCAATTTCGAATTCCAAACCGGAAATGAACTTTATTCTTTGGTAATAATGACAGACATGTACCCAGAAGAAACAACGTGGAATGTGACAGACGATGCCGGAGAAGTGATTTACTCAGGAGGACCATATTCGTCAACCGATGAGTTCATACATGAGTTTTGTATTGCTGCAAATAGCTGCTATACATTCAATATATTTGACTCCTACGGAGATGGAATATGTTGTGGATATGGTAATGGCTTTTACGCTTTGTTCGATGGTACAGGTACAGAAGTATTATCGGGAGGACAGTTTACGAATGAAGGATCCAAAGATTTTTGTGGAATCATGACAAATACTGATGATCTTGAAAGTCATTCATTCAAAGTCTATCCCAATCCCGCGTATGATGTCTTGTTTTTAGATTTAAAAGGCAACAATGATTATCACTATCGAATATTTTCATCTGATGGGAAAGAGGTATTATATTCTAGAAAATCACAAGGCTCAGTTGATGTTTCGCAGTTAGATCGTGGATTCTATTTTATTCAATTAAAAGACAATGAAGATGGCATTCAATGGATGGGGAGGTTTGTGAAAAGTTGAAGATATCCAACCCAGTTGGATATCTGAAATTAACAATATCTGATTTCGAATAAAGAAATAAACCTTGTGTTTAAATCAAAATAAAAAAGCCAACCCGCATGCGAGTTGGCTTTTTTATTTCTAAACTATCGAACTTTACTTCAAGTTATCCAATATCATTTTTAATTCTTCTGGATTTTTACTCCCTAGAAAAATGACATTTCCATTCTTGAGTTCAATCTCGATTCCATTCTTTCCTGACACGGAAAATTGTTTGGTTCCTACACCGTAACTGATCGCCCAGCCACTATATTCAGCTTGCAAACTTGTCTGGACAACTTTGCATGACTTTATCTCTGAGAGTTCTACTCTTTGCTTTTTGTAGTGGATCGGGAAATACTGATATTTCAGGTATTTCGGATTGACACTGATGATCAATTTTACCTTCAAATAATATACGATAGCTATCAATGAGGCCGCTATAATCATTGTATATAATGCTATACAAATAGCAGGCACTTCACCAGGCGTCAGGTATAATTTTTGAATCAAAATAAAACTTGAAACTGCGAAGGTACCTACCAATAAGGCCATGATATCAAACTGTCTAAAAGTCTGATGTTCGTGGTATTTTCTTTTACTCATAACATTCGGTTTGCTTACAGTTAACATTCACTTAACATTGCAAATGTAGAGCTTTTTTTAATATGATGCTCAAAATCAGTGTTTTATACACGACTTTTGAACTCCTGACGGAACAAAACCGACAAAAAAGCCAATAAAACCAAGGATATGGCAAGACAAGCCAAAGCGGGCAATATTCTCTTATATAGGAAGAAGCCTGTAGAAAAAAGGGCTAAATAAATCATGAAAACACCCAAAATCATCATTAATATTTGTCGACCTAGATTGGAAGCAGGAGGTAAATTGATATCAGCCACCACTTGAGATTTTACCGGATTCCATCCCGGACCGGCTGGTCGAATCTTCTTGTAGAAATTTGTAAGTGTATTAATATTAGATGGCTGGGTTAACAATGTTGCCAAAACCCAACATATCGTTGTTACAACTACGCCAATGATCATCCGCTCATAGCTTTCAAGTCCTCCAGAATAGAATGTTTCAAAATAAAAGGCGATGATAAAGGAAACAATCATTGCAACTATTTCGCTGTATGCGTTGACTCTCCACCAGAACCATCTAAGAATGAAAAGTAGCCCAGTGCCTGCACCAATCTGTAAGATAATATTGAACGAGCTTAATGCATCTTTTAAAAACAAGGCGACAATACCAGCAAGCACCATCAAGGCAATCGTAAATATTCTGCCAGTGGCTACTTGCATTTTTTCACTGGCATCTTTATCAATAAACCTAACATAAAAATCATTGACCAAATAGGAGGAACCCCAATTGAGGTGTGTACTGATGGTTGACATGAGTGCTGCAACCAAAGCCGCTATCAAAAGTCCGAGTAATCCTGATGGTAAAAATGAAAGCATTGCCGGAAAGGCAAGATCATGACCAATTATTTTCTCGTCGAGACCTGGAAAACCAGCTTGCAGTGATTCAAGATTTGGATACATAATCAATGATGCCAAAGCAATCAAAATCCAAGGCCACGGACGCAGTGCATAATGAGCTGCATTAAAAAACAATGTAGCCTTTACAGCATCTTTTTCATTCTTCGCAGACAACATACGTTGGGCGATATAGCCTCCCCCACCTGGCTCAGCGCCAGGATACCAAACACTCCACCATTGTACCGCCAATGGAATCAAAAACAAAGGCACCCATACGTTAGGATCATTGAAGTCAGGAAAGAAACTCAAGCTTCCTGTCACATTAGGATGATTAAGCAAACCATCGAGACCGCCAATCTCTGGTAAATTTAAAACATAAACAGCGGCAGCCACCATCCCAATCATACTCAAGATAAACTGAAAGAAATCTGTTAGAATTACTCCGCGCAATCCACCCAAAGTCGAGTATGTTACCGTGATAATACCAACGATTAAGACTGTGGTTTCAGGAGATAATCCAAGCATGACACCGGCGATTTTATTTCCTGCGAGAAGCACGGTCGCCATAATTATGATGTTGAAAATGACACCAAGATATATTGCTCTGAAACCTCGCAAGAAAGTAGCTTCTTTGCCAGAATATCTCAGTTCATAAAATTCAAGATCTGTTGTGATGCCTGATCGCCTCCAAAGTCTAGCATATACAAACACCGTTGCCATACCTGTCAAGAGGAAGGCCCACCATACCCAGTTTCCGCTGACACCATTTTGTCTGACAATATCAGCCACAAGGTTTGGTGTATCTGCTGAAAAAGTTGTGGCAACCATCGATACTCCCAACAGCCACCAAGGCATATTTCTGCCTGAAAGAAAAAAGTCATGAGAACTCTGTCCCGCCTTTTTGGAAGCGTATAATCCGATCAACATTGTGAGTCCAAAAAAGAGCCCGATGATGATCCAGTCGATGGTTGATAATTGCATTACTTAATCCTTATTTCGTCAATAAATAACCAAGCAGCATTTCCTGCTCCTTGTCTACCCTCAGGTATTATTCCAAAGTTTTCAATGCTAATTTTCAGATTCTGAATTTTGCATTTTTCGAATGACAAATCCAAATTGGCGATTTTTTCTGAACTTTTAATATTTTCTACCTCAGCAATTGGTTCATTCTTGTCTATATCGGTAAGTTGTATGCGTTTGGGAAGATAAATCCATTGTCCTTCCCCTTTGAAGAATTTGAATGAAATATTTGAAATCTCCTCAGCTTGTTTAAAATTAAGGGTAGCTTCAAAATCATCCCCTTCAAAGCCAAGCCATTCGGAACCTCCGTATCTGTCAGTAAATCCTTCAATTCCGTTGATTATACTTTGTGGTCCGTTTCCTGAATATTTTGGATGTGGAAGATGGGCCAGCGTGATTTTGGCGTTATTTCCTTTATGGCCTTCAAATTTAATGGCTTTTTCTTGCCCTTTGATTCCATCAGATTGGGCACAAAACACATAAGTCCCATCCTGATCTAAAGTCAATAGATTATCCAAGAGTTCAGAAAATTCTGAATGACTCGGATACTTGACCTTCAAGTTGGCGTCTGAAATAGGGACATTGATCTTCGCTTGA
>JAHDDD010000080.1:1619-13551 GCA_020629535.1 Saprospiraceae bacterium | reverse complement strand
ATCTTCATTTTTTGTCTACCGCACAAAAAACGAAGCAAAAAAAACCCACCGCTGTAAAGCTTTGACCTATAATAATTTTCCCTTTCGCACAGGCAAAACTCGTCGCATACGCTCCTCAGACAGTTGCCTGCCTTAACGCCCGACTCTAAAATTATTACTTAACGGCCAATTCTTTAATGCGGAAAATCCTTCTTGAATAAATTGATCATTATGGTCTTATTGAAATTAGCATTCATTTATTTCGATTGGCTTTTTACTCTGATATTCAATGAGTTACAATCTCCTATTACATACTCAAATTACATAACCGAAACTTGAGTTACTAATCTACATACAGCAAAAAAAAGGCGCCAGAAAAACCAGCGCCCAAAAATTTATGGTACAACTTCCTAATATTTTACAAAACTTGAAATCCGCGTTTCAGATGTATCGTCAATGGTTTTGATATAATACAGTCCTTCCGTTAATTGAGAGATATCCACCATCTTAATATCATCATTTTTCGATCCGCCATAAGATGCTACGACTTGACCCGTCACTTGTAAGATCTTGAGCTCATGTATCGTTCCACCTTGATGATCAATATTCAAAACATCAGTAGCTGGATTTGGATAGAAATTAACTTCTTCAGTTCCGGTCAATGATGCCACGCTACTAAGCTGCATATTTTGCAGAAGCACATTTTCCATGGTCAATTTTTTATACTCGAATTCTTCATTATTCCCAATCATAGATATAACAATCATAAAAATATCTCGTACATCATCGGAAGAATCGTAGTTGCTCATTTGATCAAAAGACAAGTGATACATTTCTTTTTCTTCTGATAAAGTCAATGTTTGTCTTACCTGCTTCGACCAATCAGATTCAGATTCGCTGACAAATGTGATTTCAACCTTTCCTTGACCGGAAGCTTCAAAACTCATTGTATTATATGATGACAAATCCTGACCATCCCACTTTGGAGTCAATGATCTGTAAATATTCTGATAATCTTTTACATTCGCTTCAACCTCTATTCCTCTTTCGATCTGTCTAACTTCTTCTCCATAGAATTCTTCTTGTTGAAAGATTTCTACTTTCAATATTTCACCATGACCTGCATTATCTTCTACTCCCCAATTTCCATCTGCAAAAAACAAATCATCTGAATATCCTTCTGCATCTGTCAAATTTAAACCAATCGTATACAGCCCTTCCGTCGGAATAACATATTCGTATTCGGTAAACCCAGGCACATTCAACACAAAGCCCAACAATGATTCCGTCCCATTTTCTATACTTTGCAAATTGCTTCTCATTTCAATTTGAGTCTCCTCACCAGTGTTCATGACATTCAAGATCAAATTTCCATTTTCATAATGACCTTGCTTCACAAAAACATTCGGATGACTCGTACAGTGAATACCATTTAAAGCAACTTGCTGTCCAATCTTATTTATTATTGAAGTTGCCAAGCTTTGAACTTTCTCTACAGAAGATGCCCAAATTTGGAAATTATAATAATCTTCATTCCATGTATAACTATTGAGATTCCAATGGTTTTCAATTTTGAAACCTCCCAGCTTTTGATAGCCCGAAAAACTCACTGCATACTCTATACCGCCATCTGTATTTTTAATTTTAAAAAGTATAAACTTCATATTCAAAATAGCTACTTCCGATAACTCCATCAGCTCTGCGCCTTCCATTCTATCACAAATGTATTTTGAATGCTCATACACGCCATCTTCAGACTTGATGATAAGTGCTACTGCTTGTCTTATGTCATTCAGATAATAATCGGCAGCAACAACATCCACCGCATTGCTAATATCTGTCAATCCGAGTGGAGTGCTCTCAGCTACATGTGCATTCCAAAGGTTCTGCGGAATCAAATCTCTGATGTCCAATACTGAACTTTTCTCCACAGTTTCTCTATGCAAAAATGGAATTTCGCCTGTCACCAAATCACGATACAATTTGGCATTCTGGGTTTTCATTCTATGATTTCTCTTAGCTATTATATTTGACCACTTGTTGTTTGATTCAAGACCTCCGTCTCCTCCACTTGAAGTACTTCCTGAAGAGGCAATACAAAAACAATTTTCATCAATGGTTCCTGAAGAACTATCTGAAGCAGTACAAGAAGACCCAACGCCTAACACAGAAGGATCGAGAGGATCGCAATCGTCTCCATTTAAAACTCCATCAGAATCACAATCTTCAGCCGGATTTTGTAAATCACAATTGACACCTTCGCCCACAACCAAATCAATAGTATTATAGTTCCCAGTATTTGCAGAATCATATACGTATACCGTGTATGTGCCGTCTGCTAAATCATTAAATTCGCCTGTTGTGTTTGAAGTAGAACCTCCTATCCCATCAATAGAATACATGGTTGTACCTGAAGGACTGACATTTGGATTACCTAAGCTATAACTAACACTGATACTTCCATCATCGGCTCCAGCAATTGTCTCATCAGTAACGGTTGCTTGTATTTCATACAATGGAGCAAAACCAATTCTTTTTGACCCAGAACCACCAGGTGGACAAAATACCAATTCGTAAGTTCCAACTGAATATGGAATTACTTGATCAAAGTTGGCACTCAAATCAACACAATCGATATACACCGAACCTGATCCAATCGCATTTATTTCTTCTAGCGAATATGCCCCACCACCATCTAAACTAAAATAAATAGATACACAATCGTTGTCATTTCCACAACAATTGTCAAGCTTGTTCACCAAAGTATTTCCACTTAAATACGAACTCAAAGTCGGATGCCCATTGATAGCATCGATACCTAACTCCATTTTCACTTTTGGAACTCCAACATCTACACATGATGATTCTCCTGGACCTGCAGAATCCGCTCCACAGCTTGCTGAACATTGAGAATAACCTTGGTTTGAGAAAACAAAAAATGCAATAATTGTAATTGATAAATTCTTTAAATAACTCATTCTAATTTCTTTTAACAGGGCAAATGTGCAGTCAAATGCAGCTTATTAAATGCCTTCTTCTGACTTTGGTAAGATTCTTCAGATTTTTGGAAATGAGACTGAAATATTTGTCGCTTATTTTACTATCTTAAGCTGAATTTCAATGCTACCACCAGATGACCATCTTTACAATGAGAATATTCATAACAACTTTAATGCTTTGCATTTGTAGTCTGATTGTCAAAATCAATGCACAAGGTTTTGGTCCACCCCAACGAATTTCACCAATTGAACTTCCTGGCACTTTATCTCCAACTTTGGTCGACTGTGATGGCGATGGTGATTTAGATATTTCAGGTCATTTTATTCGCGGTGGAATATGGGAATCTGTTTTCATTGAAAATGTAGGTACAAAGGAGCAATTTGATTTTGAATTTGCATCTGCTGAGATGTACAATGCAGGCCCGGTTACACAAAATTCAGTTTTCAATGCTGCCGGCGACTTAGACAATGATGGTGATGATGATGTTTTACAAATGAGTTTTGATGACGAACTTGGTGAAACCAGCATTCACTTTATTGAAAATAGTAATGGCAATTTTCTCCCACCAGTATCTTTTGTTATAGGAAACACCCTTGAAATTTATTTTGCTCTTGACCCCGCATTGATTGATTGGGACGGTGATGGTGATCTAGATTTGTTGGGAATGGGAATCGACCCTCTTGCATTTACATCAACTGAAAGATATTTGAGTGCCTTGATGTTTGTCGAAAACTTGGGAACACCAGAACAGTTTACACCCAATGCAATTGCCGTTAATCCCGGTGAGTTTGTTGGTTACGAAATGAGTGATGCACAAATCAATGCTGCCGGATTGAACATGTTGGAAGCAGGTGATTTTGACAATGACAATGATATTGACATCATCTATTTTTCATGGACCAATGATGATACTGTGCTTGGTTGCATTGTCATATATTATGAAAATCAAGATGGCATCTTGGTTAAAGGACCAAATCTAATTGACATCGAAGGTGTAAATGGTTATGTATTGCCCACAAGCGGTGACCTTGATGGAGATGGTGATCTCGACCTACTCTTCGAGACTCTAAACAACGATAGCAATACCAATGAAACGGATCTTTTCTGGTGTGAAAATCTTGGCCCCATCTCATCTACCAATAATACCAATAAGGAAGAACATATACATGTAACCGTTGATTATCAAAATAAGTCTCTTATAATTAATTACTCAGATGAAGGTGTATGGTCTATATTCAATGCCAATGGTCAAGTCTTGAATTCATCCTATAAAAATAGTACTACCAATCAAGTTCAAATGGACATCACCCATTTGACGCCCGGAATTTATTTTGTTTCCAATGGGAAAAATGCAAGGCCCTTTTTCTATTCTCCAAATCAATAATGATCTTTTCTCAAGATAATTTTTGGCGATCAGCCAACAATGATTAATTGAAACAATATAACATCAGAATCCAATTCACAAATTTCCCTAAGTGGATTTTCGCCATTAAAGAATTTACCGTTAAGTAATATTTTTGGAGTTGAGCAGCAGGCAACTAATTAATTGATATTGGTTCAATTGATGCTGATGGTATATTGTTTAATGAGTTGGTCATTAGTAATAGGTCCTTCTTTCGCGCATTTCTGACCAACAAGTCTGAATTTGACATTCACTCAGATATTACTATCGAATATATTTTATACTTTTATACTAAATCGCATTACTTTGAATAATACTTCATTCCATATCTTCAAACTAAGATCGGTTTGGAAAAAACTACAATGGTTTTGCAATCGGCTCAAACAGCAAGTCCGCATTCAAGGTTTGAATTTCTCCCCAAGAAAACTCAAACTACTCATCTTGGGAGGAGTATTTTCTAATGCTGCTTTTTCTCAAAATTTCAAGAATGCTGAGCCATTAAAAGAATTGAAAACCACAAATGTCCTTGTCCCCCTACTCATAGACGTTGACGATGATGGAGATCTAGATATTTTGGGCAGATCACTAAACACCTCCACCTTTGAATTTCAACATTTCACCATTGTAAATGAAGGTGATGCTGAACAGTTTGAATTTAATGAAATAGACATCAATACCATTACATTCGAGCTTTCTGAACAACCATTCCTATATACCGATGCCGGAGATCTGGATGGTGATGGAGACCTTGATTTGATTAGTGTTGGATACTACGATTTCTTTCTAGCTCGCCACGTAAAGTATTATGAAAATGTAAATGGCGCATACGCCGATAGAGGTATCATCTCAACCATAGACCCAAATAGCGAATCCAGATTTAGCAGCGATGTATCTTTGGGTGACATTGATATGGATGGAGACTTAGACCTTATATTTTTTGGCACGGACCCGTTGAGTGTCAATTATTCATTGCGAGCCATCAATTTATATTATATAGAAAATACGGGGACACCTTCCAATCATGAATTTCTTGACATCAATCTCAACCAAAACCCATTTGGATTCACACAATTCCAAAGTCCTACCCTCTTATATGCCACTCACCAAATTGAGACAGGGGACTTTGACAATGATGGTGACCTTGACGTACTCTACATCCCAAATCAGACCTTCAATTATTCTACCATAATGCTCTACACCGAAAATGTCGATGGAGTATTCAACAATCCTCGCCAAATTTCCGGAATATTTGGTTTTTCAGGCTTAACACATACAACCTCAGGTGACCTTGACAATGATGGCGACCTTGACTTGCTCTTTGAAGCCGAAAATACAAACCCTGATGACGAACACAGCAATTTATTCTGGCTTGAAAACAAAGCATTGGGCACAACATCAGTTCATCATAACACATTTACTGAACCACAAATAAGTTACAATTCAGCAAGGCAATCTGTACATATAAAGCTAGATGAACCACAAAGTAATCTTTTGGCTATTGTCACAAACCACCTGGGTCAAAAGTTACTCAATCAAAGCATAACAAATAAACGCGAATTCTTTTTTCCCGTTCATTCCTTACCATTGGGTTCCTATTTTCTGATTTTAATGAATGAAGAAATTAATTACTCCAAAGGATTTGTCAAGACAAATGAATAAATCACCAAAGTGAATTCCAAACATCAAAATCTCAGACCTTTCAGTTGTAGTTATTCTCCCAACGCGCCTGAGATACTTTCACAATTAAATTGCACAATTGCCATTAGCACATACCAGGCCGGCAAAGTCATTTTCATCGGAGCCATCAATGATGAGAAGATCATCCAACTACCTCGAAATTTCAAAAAGGCCATGGGCATTGCATTGGATGATGACAAGATGGCTGTTGCATGCAAAGATGAAATAATTTTATTCCGAAATTCTGAAGAGCTGGCAAAACACTATCCCAAAAAGCCGAATATATATGATGCGATGTACATGCCAAGGGTGACATATCACACTGGAGCTCTAGATGTGCACGATATTGATTTCTGTAAAGATGGCCTTTGTGCCGTGAATACAAATTTCTCTTGTATCATAAAGGTTGATGAAAACTACAGTTTTACGCCCATCTGGAAACCGAAATTTATCAAACGTGTCGTTTCTGGTGATCATTGTCATCTTAACGGTATGGCCGTAGAAGACAAAGAAATAAAATATGTAAGTGCTTTTGCTAATACAGATAGTCCACAAGCATGGAAGACCTTGGCGGCTGATTCGGGTGTAATGATAGATTATCAGACCAAGGAAATCATCGCCACAAAATTATCAATGCCGCATTCTCCAAGAATATATGACGGTAAGCTGTATTTGTTGCTCTCTGCAACTGGTGAGTTCGTAGAACTGAATCCGACAGATGGCACATACAGAACATTACTCAAGATTGATGGCTTTGTCAGGGGACTGGCTTTTCATGAAGGTATTGCTTTTATTGGACTGAGTAAAATCAGAAAAAATTCATCGAGTTTTGGAAAATTGGACATAGCAGCCAAAGCCAATAAGGCAGGAATCGTCATGGTACATTTACAAACTGCAACGATTATTGCAAACATATTTTATGAAAGTTCGGTTGAAGAGATTTATGATGTTCAAATTCTTGCTGGCAAACGTCGTCCTTCCATCCTCAACAAAATAAAAGAAGACTATAAGTTAGGAATAACAACGCCCGACACTACCTTTTGGGGAAGAATAATTGAAGATGAAAAATAAAAAGCCGGAACAATTCTACGCCACCTTACTTTCAGAGTTCCGAAAACTCAGAAACAAATTAGAATAAAAGCTACGTCCAACCGTTATTTAATGTATTGAATCTTTGATTATTAAATTCAAAGATTTATTATTGTATTAACGAAATTACATTAACTATGAAAAACCTAATTTTCATGACATTCGTCATGGCCTTTTTCACTATATCCCATCTATTTTCTCAAAACTTTTCAAACCCTCAAAAATTTTATTCTGAAGAGTTCACCGGTGTTGTAAGGATGCCCATGAGTTTGATCGACATGGATCTTGATGGAGATTTGGATATAACAGGTCCAACGTATGTGACCGAGTTTGCATCCTATCTTATTGAAAACAAAGGCACTCAAGAAGAAGCCAATTTTGGCTCCTTTGGTATTGACCGTTATTTGATAGAAAATGAAAATTTAGTTCAATTCGCAGGCCAGGATGTCAACCAAGATGGACTTACAGATTTCCTTCAACTAACCATAAATGAAGTTCTCTATTTTGAAAGAATCAATGAAAGCGCCTTCGAAGAACCCAAAAGTTACCATGCCAAACTCGTGAATTTTGAAGATGCCAATCCACAGGCAGAATCCTTTGACCCGACATTCATTGATTGGGATAATGATGGGGACTTAGACATGTTCAATTTGAAAGCAAGTGTAAACCTGCCTGATTTGGGTGCACAACAAGTTCATCTATTCTATTATGAAAACATGCCTTCAAATGACAGCCTATTTATCTTTAAGGAACCCGTCATGGATCCTTTCAACTTTGTTCCTTTAGATATCGAAACAAATGAATATTTCGAATCATTGATGGAAATGAATGATTTTGACAATGATGGAGATCTGGATATCATCATGACTCCAAGACGTAACTTGCCTGCTAGTGGACAAAATTTATACTACATAGAAAACATTGACAACGCTTTTGAAGATGCACGAATAATCAAAGATTTGAGTGACTTCAAATCTTTTCATTTCACTTCAGGAGATTTGGATAATGACGGCGATGTGGATTTGGTTTTTGAGCAGAGAAGTTTTGAAGCCAATCCAAATGACGGCATTCATACCTTGGAATTGTATGTTATACAAAATGAACTAATAAATACCAGCATTGAAGATCTGGAACAGCACTTTTGTGATTCTTTCAAATCCACATTTTTGGGAGATTCCAAACAATTAGAAATCACACATGATTGCCAAATTGACAACCAGAAAATCCAAATTTTCAATGCCGTAGGAAAGAGGATTTTTTACAAAGATTTGCATTATGAAAATCATCATATTATAAATCTATCCGGGTTGGCCAATGGCCAATATTTTGGAAATTTTGAAGGGAGGGATTTTCAATTACCTTTTAAGTTTACAGTCTTTTAAATTCATACAAGCCCCCATTTTCTAAAGAAGCAGCCGAAAGTACGCTGTCACACCAAAAACAACCGCATTTTCATCATCAAATAGCAATTTAGTTTGTTATATTATGTGGAAACTGCCATAAATTAGGCTTAATTTTAACGCGTGAATTTCACCAAGATTGTCATATTGATTTTTCTGATATTCAAAAGCAGTGTTGGCTTTGGTTTTATCTCTCAATTTTCAAATTGCTGTGAAGATAAGACAGAGATAAGCTCTCATGAAAATGAAGAAGACAACAAAGACTGTTGCAATGGTTCATCTTGTGATTGTCTTTGCTGCAGTCATGTATTTTTAGATGGAGAAAAGAACGAGATTTTTCTCTCAAATTTTGATGTTTTATCTCTGAAACCAATTGAGCAATTTAGCTTTTACCATCACTTGAATCCAGCTTTGATATGGCATCCACCTCGGCAAGTTTAACAGTGATATACAGAACCTATTATTCCTCAGGAATAAACATTGTTAAACAAAAATAATTATGAAACATATTATCAAAGCAGGATTGATTTTCCTGTTTGTACAAATAAACATTGTCCTTGCATTTAGTCAAGTCACCAAACACAAATTCTGGGTGAATGGCGTTTGTGGAATGTGCGAAGACCGGATCGAAAATACTGCCATCAAAAATGGAAATGCAAGATCCGCCAGCTGGGACATTGACTCAAAAATTCTGACCGTAAAAATTGATGAGTCCCTAACCACACTAGATAAAGTCAAAATGGAATTGGCTTTTGCTGGGCATGATAACGACACTTACGATGCGCCTCAAAACATTTATGATCAACTTCATCATTGCTGCAAATACAGGTCTGAAGAAATTCAAAATGCACATGCTGACACTCATGAAGAGTCAGAATATTCCAATACAATCTATGGAGTGATCCTCGGTCAAGACGAAGGAAAAGTCATCCCCTTGATTGGCGCCACAGTTAGTTTGCAAGGCACAACCTTCGGCACAACAACCAACGAAGACGGATATTTTGAAATCGAAAATGATTCTAAAATATCACAACTCGATGTGAGCTATATCGGTTTCGAAACAAAAACAGTTGACATCACCGAAGATGGACAAGTTGAGATCATACTCGATCTTGGCCATATGCTTGAGACGGTCGAAGTGACCTACAAAAAGAGAACGACAGAAATATCTTTTATTGATCCGATTTCATCTGAAACAATAACCAAGGAAGAACTTTGCAAAGCAGCTTGTTGTAATCTTTCTGAAAGTTTTGAAACCAACCCTTCTGTGGATGTTTCATTTCCAGATGCGATTACAGGGACCAGACAAATACAAATGTTGGGGCTTGCAGGACCATATGTGCAAATTACACGTGAACTCATCCCAGATATTCGTACCATGTCAAGTATCTACGGCTTGTCAATGACTCCAGGCCCTTGGATCGAAAGCATCCAATTGATCAAAGGGGTTGGTTCTGTAGTAAATGGTTACGAATCAATTGCGGGTCAGATAAATGTAGAACTCAAAAAGCCCGAACGAGGAGACAAGCTCTTCCTAAATGGTTATGTCAATAATGGAGGAAGACTAGAACTCAACGCTAAGATTCGTGAACAATTCACGGACCAAATTTCCTCTGAGCTTTTACTTCATGGAAAAATGATGAACGAAGCCCACGACAACAATGGCGATGGCTTCACTGATATGCCTCTTGAAAAAGACTACATCGTGGTGAATAGATGGAAGTTCGAACCTCGTGGAAATTTCCAAGGCCAATTAGGTCTGAAAGTAAGTAACCTAAATCACGAAGGTGGCTACCATGATCACTTCGAAGGAACCGATGTTGACCACAATACTCATTGGCGGATGAACAACAACACCAGACGCTACGAAGCCTGGTCAAAAATCGGTTATGTAAATCCTGCAAAGCCAGAGACCAGTATTGGGCTCCAGTTAAGTGCCGCATATCAAGATCAGGAATCTGAGTTTGGCTTTCAAGCCTACGACTCTGAAGTGCTATCTGGATTTGCCAATTTGGTCTATCAATATATTCCAAATCCGAACCACACCATCAGAGCAGGTGTCACCTCTCAAATCGACCACATCGATGAACTTGTTCAAAAAATTGGCTACTTTGAAAGAAGAGAGAATGTCTACGGAGCCTATTTCGAATACACCTTGCAAGATGGAACAAAATGGTCACTGATCCCAGGTATGCGTTTGGATCACCATTCAAACTATGGATGGTTCTTCGTTCCAAGACTGCATGCAAAATATAATTTTTCAGACAATTCAGTCATAAGATTGGTAGCTGGAAAAGGCTGGAGAACAGCTTCAATATTTGCAGAAAATATCGGCATCTTTTCCTCTGCAAGAAATATACGACTTAACAGTTCAGACTCTGATGATACTCCATATAACCTTCAAGCTGAAGTCGCATGGAATTATGGAATTAATTTCACCCAAGGACTTAAACTGGGTGGTAAGGACATGATCATAAGCACAGACTTCTATCGTACAGATTTTGAAAACCAAATCGTCGTAGATTTCGAAACACCTGGTGAAGTGGAATTTTCAAACTTAGAAGGAAGTTCTTACTCCAACAGTTTTCAATTCAAAGTTGAATATGAATTAACAAAGAATTTTGACATCAGAGCCGCTTACAGATTGTTTGATGTCAAGACAACCATTGACAATGCATTGATTTCAAAACCATTGATTTCAAGACACAGATCATTTGTAAATTTAGCTTACAAAACAAATTCAGACTGGCACTTTGATTCCACCATCAATTGGATCGGACAGAAAAGACTTCCTGACACATCCACCAATCCAATTGCATACCAAAGAAGATCTCATTCTCCAGATTACATCTTACTTAATGCTCAAGTAATGAAACGCTTTGGTAAAAAATGGGACTTCTATGTAGGTGGAGAAAACCTACTCAACTACAAACAAACAGATGCCATCATTGCAGCCGATGACCCATTTGGTGAATTTTTCGATGCATCCATTGTTTGGGCACCATTGTTTGGCACCAACATTTATGCAGGCTTCAGGTTTGCCCTACAATAATACAGAGACCTAAGAAATGATACTTGCTACTCTATGCTTTCAGCATTGAGTAGCAAGTCTGGATTCCTTTCCCTACTCCAAATGCATATTTATTCTCTACCATTGACAATCAACTTGTCTCCAATTAAATAGAACAAATCCTTAGAAGAAGGAAGATCAGTGCTGTAGCTAGGTGCAAAATATTGAGTTGTTAACAAAAATTTTAATGTTTGGAACGACTACTGCAAGAAAATATTGATTAGAAGCAACGAATCATCATAAAATTGTGTACAATGAATTGAGATCACTCTCTAATTGAAATTCATCAAAAAAATCAAACCATGAAAAATTATC
>JAHDDD010000080.1:0-1609 GCA_020629535.1 Saprospiraceae bacterium | reverse complement strand
CATATCATTGCTTCTGACCATTTCGTTAAACGCACAGGTTCCAAACTTTACATTGACAGATATCAATGGCGTCGAACATGATCTTTACGACGATTATCTCAACCAAGGGAAGACCGTTCTATTAAGTTTCGGTGCCACTTGGAATCCTTGGGACACCGTTTGGATCGGCTCAGGTGTGCTTCAAGAATTTCAAGAAGATTACGTCACGACTGGCGAGGCTGTTGTCATCTTCATCGATGGCTCTGAGCCCACCATTGAAGATTTAATGGGTGCGGCACCCAATTCACTTGGATTTGATTTTGTCGAAGCCGCAAATTTTCCTATCATTTCAACACAACAAAATATCTTTGAAGAATTCCAAATTGAGTTTTTCCCATCCATCCGAATAATTTGCCCAGATGGTTCTGGCTATGCAGACCTATTTGAATCTTCAAATGTTTTTACTAGCGATGAAAACATTGGTTATACATACTTAGAAACTCCCGAAATCATCGCTGAGAAAATGGCTGAATTATGTGGAGCAAATTTCGATCTTAATCTTATTGAAGGCACGATTTATCTTGATACTGACGACAACTGTAGCTTTGATCAAACCGAATCTGGAATGCCCACAGTAAAATCAATCGTCTCAGGCCCCAATGGCACAGTCACAAGAATCTCCAACTCAAATGGAATCTTTAGAAGAGTTGCAGCAACTGGTGATTACACGGTCAGTGTTGTTCCACCAAACCAACTTTGGACCAGCTGTAATTCTCCTGCAGAAGTCTCCTTTGAAGAAGGACCTACTACGACAAAATTTGTTGATTTAGGATTACAGGCTAACGAAGATTGTCCTCAACTCATCAGTACAATTACTGCGCCTATATTGAGACGTTGTTTTGATGCTGATCTGTTTGTAGGATACTGCAATGAAGGTACTATCCCCGCCGAAAATGTTCAAATAACAGTCATGCTCGATGAGTTTATGGAATTTGTATCGGCTGATCTTCAACCGAGCTCAGTCGATGGTCAAACACTTATCTTTGACTTGGGAACCTTAGATCCTTGGGAATGCGGACGCATTAAAATCATCTTTTTCACAAATTGTGACGCAGAATTGGATACTATACAATGTTACAGTTCCGAAATTTCTCCCAAGTACGACTGTGACAATGGCAGATATCTTTCTGAAACAGAGTGTCAAGAAATAAGAGGTGCCTTTGATCCCAACGATAAAAGAGCATTTCCACTGAGTGGAAGCGATGATTATGTGATCGAACCCAACACAACAATAAAGTATCAAATTAGATTTCAAAATACAGGATCAGATACAGCATTCAACATCTTCATTGAGGATTTTATTTCTGAAGATCTAGACTTGAATTCATTCAGACCCGGTTCTGCCAGTCATGATTTTGAAATCGAAATTGAAGAATCACGAAAGTTGGTGATCCGTTTCCCAAATGTCTTACTTCCAGATAGCAATGTAAATTTGGCGGGTAGCAATGGATATATCAATTACTATATCAATCAAGTTCCCGATCTGCCAAATGGAACCGTTATTGAAAATAGTGCGGGCATCTTCTTTGATTTTAATGAACCTGTCATCACCAACACCACAAGACACATT
>JAHDDD010000079.1:2683-13598 GCA_020629535.1 Saprospiraceae bacterium | reverse complement strand
CTCCCGCACCCTATTTATCCCGATGTATCGGGACCAAATCGGGAAGGCTATGCTTCTTTGAGCTTGCTTAGAAATAGAGGTTAATCTTTTTGACTTGTCTATGCCATTTTATATTATGAACTAACATAATTACTATAATTATTCACTACTCGTTACCAATTATAAACTTGACACAGTACTAGTATGAGCCAAGATCAACCCATTGATTGTATGCGACGTTGTTTTTTTCTTCAAATTTTCCTGGCACGATAAATTGAATTAGAGCTCTTTTGGGGCTTTCGAAAATTACTTTCGTGTAGCCCTTCTCACCAATGGTGAAGCTAGCATCTTTTCCAAGCTTTACTGGATTGTTTTTTGATCCTGCTCCACTTACGATATAATACATCCCTTCCCTTTCGATCAATTGTAATGTGTGTTCATGTCCCGAAGCGAAAAGATGATGCCCATTTGATTTTAATATGTTGGGTATTTCTTCCTTGTACATTTTATAATTGGGATGATTTACATCCTGATCCGAGGCAATGGTTCGCAACTTATTAAATGCTACCCCCGTGACGGGCATTGGAATAAACAACCAATCCACAACCTGCGTGAGTGGAAAAAAATATTCTTTAAACGAAAAGCTGCCACCATGACCTCCATAGGTAAAAGGCGGATGATGAGAACAAACAATCAATGTTTCATCTTCTGTTTTATCTGTGATGTTTTTTATTTCTTCAAGATATTGCTCACGACTTTTCACCTTACAATGACTGTTGTCTAGCTTATTGATCTTATCATTTAGAAACCAGTGGCTATCCATTACCAAAAGACTTACCCCTTCTTTTAATTGGATCTTTTGAGGATCACCACAACCCTTATCAGGCACAAAAAAATTACTTTGATTTAACGGATTATTGTATGTGCTAAGTAAAGAATCTATGAGCATTTCCTGTCTGCGCAATCCAATTCGACCGAAGCTATACCAATCATGATTGCCAGGGACGATAAATTTCTGTCCATCAAAAGATTGCATGGTCTCCATCTGGACCGAAAGACGATGATGTCCTTGCGGATAATAAGGACTTTGTTTAGGAGCGAGCCCAACAGGATAAATGTTGTCGCCGAGCCAGACGATGGCAGAATTTTCAGAAGCCGTTTCTAATTCATTTTTAAGATGTTCAAGTACTGGTGTGGATTCGCCCATGGGTGCATTGCCACCATCACCAATTAAATATAATGTAAGGTATGGATCTTCAATTTGATCAATGTATGTCCAGCTGTTTTTGTATTTGGCTTTATATGTAGCGCAAGAACTAAACAGAAAAGACATTCCTAAAAGTAGAAGAAGATATTGATATGTATTTTGAGTAAACACTATTTGGTTGAATTAAAAAATTTTTTGGGCGGCGAGATAAATAGTCCTGCTTTTATAAATAGATTGTTGCCAGGATTGAAAACCAGAATTTCTTCACGGTTTGCCTGTATTTCAAATGATGTATGTAAGTTGTATCGAATACCTGTTGTAAGATTAAACCACAACCAAGGAATGATTCGTTGTTGAAATTCTAATCCACCAAATATTTCTGAGTGATTCAACATAATTTGTCTATCTAGTTCGGACTGGTCGAGGGAGTAGTTTTCGCTATCAAATCGCACACCGAACAAAAATAGCGAATAAGGGCTGATATTGTACCGTAGATTAAATTTTGTGGGTATCGTAAGTTCTATTCCCCAATGATCATTGAAAGTTTTATTGAAGAAAATAAAAGGTAGTACTCTGAGGAATTTTCTTCTGAAATTTTTTGACCAAGCGATGCCTCCACCTAATTCAGTATCTTCATTTTTTTTCCAGCCAAAGACAAGACCGCCGGAATATACTGCATACCTTGAATCAAAGTTAAACACCTCCGGATAGGTTCCGTTAAAAGAAGTTTGGACTCTGACAGCGACATACTTTCTTTCATCCAGAGAATAACTTGAGCTAATTTTAAATCGGGTTCTTTTTAAATTTTGATTATCAATGTCTTTTATAAGTCCTTGAAAATCATTTCCAATGGCACGAATTTCAAATTGTTCAGCAACATAACTATATCCTCCAATCATGGTGAATCTTGGTTTCCTTATGATTGGAAATGATAAAGAAGCTTTGAATTCACGGAATTTGGAATACTCAGGAAAAGGCGCGTTGAAAGCTCCTTCTTCAGGTACGATATTTCCTTGTCCCAGAAATGCGTATGAAAGCTCGACCCCTTTACTTTTAGATTTATTGCGGACACCGGGACTACAAAAATTTATAATTACCATTGATTCTCCCTCAAGATCATCGAGCAATATGTTCTGATTTGATTGAGTAAACAAGTAGCTTTCAAAACAAAACGAAAGGAATAATATGAACCATGATTTTTTGATCACTATTTCATTGAGTACTATTAAAGTAAAGCTTATGTTTTAAAACAAACATTATGGCAAATTATTCATTACACATAAAAAAATCTCGACTTTCAAAATCTCAAGCGACTACCGATGGTCCATTGCCCATCATCTTTGGCAAAGTAATATCCGATTTTAAATCCTAACAATTTTAAAGGAGTAACAAAAATTCCGGTCCCGTAGCTTGTATGCCAATCTTCTGATTGTTCAGATTCGACAAAACTTCTACCATAGTCAAAGGAAGCAAAAACACCAAGACCTGTTTTTAATCTTCCTTGTCCTTGAAGTAGTTTTATTCTCAAGTCATTGGCATGGTAGAAAATGGCATTGCCTGCAAATCTGTTTATTCTGTATCCTCTTAATCGGGATTGATTAGCTAAGTAATTGGAATGAAAGAATTCTGCATCACCCAAGGTGTATGCGCCACCAATGTTACTAGCGAACACAATACTTTGGGAGATATTTAAAGGTAGATAAATTTCCAGATTTGAACTGAGTGTAATATTGGAGTAGTTTGTGTTTGATGTGTTTAATTTGTAATCTGCACCTATATTAAAATTATAACCTCTTGTTGGGATACTTAGATTGTTGATTCGATTATCATTGTAGTTTATTCCAAAACCAACATAGTATTTTTCGCCAAAGGCAGTAGAATCTAACTTAGCTTCTTGTCTGAACACAAAGGTTGACCTTCCTTCGATGTCTTGATTACTGAAGTCTAGGTATTCGAATGAGGGATTGAATGTAAGTGATCTGTTGTATCTGAATCTTTTAATTATTTCTGGATTGATATCAATGTGAACTCCTCTCACAACATGAAAAACCGAGCTGTTGGCATCTGGTTCATTTGGAAATATGTCTTCGAAGTTTTGATAATCATTTGTAATCCCATAATAGAATTGAGTAAAGGCAGGACCGGATGCCAAGGCAGATAGTTGGAGGTCCCATCGATATCCCAATAATTCAGGCCAGTGACCTCGATAGGTTCCGATCAATGCACGATTTCTAAAAAAGAAAGACCCTGATAAATTGTGGCTGGCTTTGTATGGTCTCTTTCGAAATGCTTGTCTTAATTCCCAATGATTGATGCTCAAGCCAAGACCTTCATCTGTGTAGAAGCCCAACATTGGAAACGTCAAGGTTCGGTCTGGCAACCAATCACGTCTGTTGAATTCGTGGACATCAGGTCGGTCATTGAATTTTTCTTTGACTTTATATCCTCCTAACTTTATGTTGTCCTGTTGGTCGTATGCGACGATTTTTAGGTTCGGTGCTTGGTTGTTTATTATGTCATCACCAGTACCGCCTACCAAGATCACTTTTATGCTAGATTCTTCATCACCTTCAAAATTAAATTCATCCTTCTTTTTTAGACCGAATAATCTAAGTTCATTGGTTTCATGTCCTTTGAGTTTTCGTGACCAGATTAAATGTTTTCCATTATCTTCTAGGTGATAAACTTTGACGTCCAGTTCATTGTTTTTTAAACATTTAACTTCAAATATGTTCTTGCCGTTGGTTCCAATAGCAGTCACTTCTTTTGAGAGATAGTCATAGAACTGAGCGGAATACTTTATGAGGTCATCACGTCTTTTGATGAGTTTTTTTTGAATTCTATCTCCATTGATGTTGTAGATTTTATTAGGCCATGAAGCAAGGGCGTTTCTGATTACATCGTCGGTGATATGATCTTGTAAGAAATGAGCAGTTTCAAGAAAATCATTTTTTGTCATTTCAGATAGAAAGTGTCTGTCAAAGTAACGGGCATTGTATGCGAGACCAAAGATGAAATCAATTTCATCGTCGAATCTTCTTAGACCAGGGTTGAAGTATGGTCTGCTTGCAATATAATTTAAGAATCCATCATTGTTGAAAAATACCTGATCACGATCTCTTGGTATTGCCCGATACAATTTTTTTTCGTCTTCTCCTTCATAAATACCCCATCGCCATTGATCATCATGTCGATCCCAATCACCAATAAGTAAGTCGAATATTCTCGCTCTAAGCACATAGTGTTGATCGACCTTGTGATGATGATTTTTTATCAATTTTTTAATCAATGACGGCGTATTAACGGTCTTGTCTGTGCCACCATAGTCTTTATGAAAGGAAACATTCCCACCCGGCCTTTCTTCAAACAGATAAAGTCGATTTGCAAAATCGGTATCATATTCTCCCAATGCTTTTTGATGTGGAAGCCATACAAATTTTGGGTTGGCATGATAAATATTTGCTGCTTCTGCCAGGGGAGGAATCACCATGGCACCATATGGGTGCGCCGCTGCAATACCATCTTGAACAAGACTTTCTGCTAGTGTCCCTCTCAAAGCCGGAGGCACCACTTTAGAAACATCCTTGTCAACCGATCTGACGACCCATTGAACGCCATCAGGATTTTCTAGTCGTAATGATTTTGTTTGAAAACCACCACCTTGTTGGACAGGTTTCAACCCTCCTTCAAATTCATCTAGTAAAAGTACGTCTACTTGAATCTTAGTTCCCCATTCTTTGCGGTATCCTTTACCCATTCCTAGTATGCGTTTGCTATACACATCTGATGCATTGGTTGTGACAGAATTAGGAATATTGTTTGAGTTCTTGAACAGATTATCATCTTTAAAATCAATAATTTCTTTTTGAAAGATTTTCTTTCTAAAACTGCATTCTATTCTTTTTGAATTTGGATCCAGGGTATAGTATTCAATCCATAATTGTAGATCTTTGGTTTGAATCAATTTGGCAAATCCATTTCGCATTGTACCGTACTCCAATTGACCACCTTTTTGTAAAAATTCAACATTGGTGGAACTACCAGAAACAACAAAGTGATTTTTATTTTTTTGAATGTATTGAAGATTGTGGTCATGGGATGATGCGACTACGATTCCTTCAAAATTGCTAAGGGCGAGATTCAATGCTGCTCGATAGGCTTCATATTGTGGATTTCCAAAGTGCTGATCAATGCCACCTATTTTCTTTACGCCCGTGATGATGCTTCCAATCAATGGAAGAGGCAATATATGATCTTTTAGGGAATAATTGCCACCTGTTTTGGAGTTGGTCCAAACGGGATGATGACTAGCAATGATGATGTTTTTGTTTTTGTTCTTTGAAAGGATGGTTTGGATCCTCGTTATCAATTCTAATTCATTGTCAATGGAACAACCAGATCTTTTCCGTTCACCACTAAAGTCGCTTTGGAGAACCCATTGCGAGTCAATCAATAGAAGTAAAAGTCTTTCACCCAATTCAATTACTTTGGGCTCGCCACAGCCGTCTTTTGGGCTGAGCGTTTCAGTCGTGTTTACAAGTTTGTCTAAATCTTCTTCTGATCTTCTCAATGCATCGAGCGTATACGAATGACCGTTGTCCCATTCTTGATTGCCAGGGATAAAATATGTGTTGGGACAGTTTTTTACGACTGATTTCAGAATTTTGTTTGAATTATTGAATTCATTTCTTTCGGTATCTAAGGTATTGCCAAGAAATACAACACTTTGATTGGTGTCATTTTCATCTAACTGATCGTGGATATAGTTAAGGACAATTGATTCATGATGTTCGTCGTTGATGTTAAGATTTCCAAGTAGATATACTTCCTGAGAAATATTGGAATCAGCTATTCTGTCGGGTTCATTGTATGTGTCTTCCTTCACAAAATGATCTTGTGTAGCACATGAGCTCAAGAGAATAAGCGTATATATCCAAATGACATTCTTCATTTCAAATCAAAAATCAAATTCAAATTTTAATTGAAATGGATTTTGTTCTTTTGTAAATTGTTGAGCAATATTGACTACGAAGAAATCAAAGAAATTGAGCCAAATTCCAGCCGTGTAGCTTGCGTAATAATTATCCAATGCATCGGCTTTATCATCAAGAATCCAACCAATATCGTAGCCACCCAACAGACCAATCTTAACGGGGAGATATGCGTTCTTCCAATCAAATAATTGTAGTCTGATGTCTGTGTTCCAATAGGCAAGTTCTCTGGCTCTGAATCTTTCATTGTTATAGCCTCTTAGATGTTGTTTGTTTCCCAAACTTGGATATTGGTAAATCATAGCGTCTCCCCAGATAGCGGAATAACCATATTGTTGTCCAATCACCAAAGCAGGTTTTCGTATTGCTTGAACAAAGAATTTGGCATAGAGATGAACATCATTGGTCCATACTTCATTTTGAATGTTTCGGATTAAGTGATGATCAATGCCAATCTTGACACCATTTCTGGTAAAGACAGGATTGTCAAGATAATCAATGACAAGATGATTGTTGAGACCGACCAATGTTTTGTCTCCGATGTCCTTATCATCAACCTTGTAAAAGTCATCGGTCAGCACCCGACCTTCGATTCTTTGTAAGTTTCTAAATTGTATAGAAGGTCCGATGGCAATTTCAAGAGCTTCAGTTAAATGTTTGCGACCCTGAAAAGTAGCATGATAGTCACTCATCTTTATTCTGTGGAATTGCCGATCACCTCTTTTGGCAATGGCTTCATTTCCAATTCCATAATAATTTTGGAACTCAGGATTTTGAAGTTCAAGTTCTACCAACAGATCTACTTTAGAGAATAAGGCGTCTGTGTACGTACCATCATAGGAAACTTTAAATGCATTTTCATAAGATGGCGCATATAAAAAATTGAAACTGTGTTTTGATTTAAATGGCTTGTAGCGCCAACCATTGATCACCATGTTGTATCCGCCACCAAAAAAGAAGCCCAGGTCGTTGTCAAATCCCAGATTTATGGCAGGTAAAGCACCATTGTATAAAAAACCTGATCGATCGTATGCGTTTACTTCAATATCGTCACTTCTTTTGTCTTTAAATGTTACGCTTTTAGGAATGTCAATGCCATCTTCAAAATCGTAAATAAGCAATTTCTTGGAGGAAGTACCTTCATCTTTGATCTTGTCTTTGTCTTCGCCGCCAATGATTCTTAATTTAATGTCATTGAGTGGTGGGCCTTCTAGTTTGAATTCGTCTTTGCCATCCAATCCATATAATCGCACTTCTTTGGTTTCATCAGGATTGAAACTGCGCTCATATCTTTTAAAATCATCTTTATTTTTTCTTTTCGTATAGACGCGTACAGTTAAGTCTCCGTTTGTATTGTTGGAAATTATAAATTTATCATTCTCATTTGTACCAACGACTTCTACTTCTTTGCTGATGAAATCATAATAAATCATCATTTGTTCCAGCAATGTCGCGCGGCGGGAGATGAGTTTTTTGCCAATGTCATTGACAAGATTTCGGTCCATTTCCTTGGGGAAATCTTTCATGGCATCCGTGATCAGATCATCTGAAAGATCATTGATGAATTCATTGGTCAATCTTTTCCAGTCTGCTCTGTCCAATTCATTGAGAAAGGAACGATCGAAATCTTTTGATTGAAAACAAAAATTCACAATATCCTGAATTTCTTCACCATAAGGCTTTGCACGGAGAGTCAGTAGATGTCCATTAAGCCAAGGAATGAATCCGTCTGCTTGAAAGAAAGCAAAGTCACGGTCTCGAGGTATGGGTCGGTAGGTCGTTCCATTTTCATCTTTGAATGCACCGTAGCGAAATTGATCATCATGTCGATCACGATCGTGAATCAATATATCAAAAAGTCGTGTCTTGAATGTCCATTCTTGATCTATCTTGTGGGACTTTTTGTTGTACAATTTATCGAGCATATCGACATAACCAATGATCTCTTCACTGCCACCAAACAGATCGGAATCAGACCAATCACCTGCCGGCCTCTCTTCGAATAAATACACGCCTTCATCCAACAAATCATTGAATGGCCCCAATGCTTTTTGGTGCTTCAGAAAGTATGGCATGGGACGATTGAAATAAATGCCAACAGCTTCCGATAGATTGTCGAGTACCATTGGAGCATACAAATTATTGGAACTGTTTTGGTCCCTCAACAAATTGATCGCCTTCAACTTTCTGAATTGAATTGGAATATTTCGGGTGTACACTTTATTAACGGACCGGAGTATGTATTGCTTGCCATCATTGGCCTGCACTCGTAAAGAATTGGAAGACATGCCACCCCCTTTCTTGATAATTTCCAATCCACCATTTTGTTTTTCTAAATCAATGGCAGGGTAGGTGACGGATGTTGCCCATAGATCACGATAATTTTTACCCAGGATCTTTTCATGCAATGGACCGGCTTGGAAGTTTTCATTTGGAGCCATGGTAAAAGAGTCGATATCAACAGAAGGATACTCCTTGGAAGCTATCTTGGTATTGTCTTTCTTTTCTGTAAGTTGATGTTGATAGTCGAGTTTTAGTTGATCATCTTCAAGAATGTAGAATTCAATAAAAGATGAACCGTCTTCGTAAAATTTCAATTTCGAAAATCCAGTATCATTATTGACATAATCTGCACTCTTGCTTCTTGCGACAAAGGTGGAATTTGAAGCAGAGCCACTTACCAAATAGTGCTTCTTTTCTGATCCAAAGTATTGAAGATTGTGATCATGGGCACCAGCCAAAACAATATTAGGTTTGTATTTGAAAATGATGCCTTCGATGCCATTTATCAACTCACGGTAGAGCTCATGCGCTAAGTCTTGATGACTTCCAGATACATTTTTATAGATAGGATATGAGGAACCGATGAAAGGCAACGGAACGAATAGGTTTTTGTTGACCATTGTTAATGGGAAGACATGTTCGATAAATGAAAATCGCCCTCCGTGATGTCCATTTGACTTTAAAGGATGATGCATGAATAAAATGATTTGATCATTTTTATGTTCACCGATGATTTGCTCGAGGACTACGAGAAGTTGTCTGCGTGTTTTTAAGTCGCAACCTTTGTTCATCAATTCTTCCTTCTCCCAATTTTGCAACCACCATTGACTGTTGAGAAATACATAGATGAGGTCTTTATTGATTTTGACCACTTTCGGATCTCCGCAAGCATTGGATGGAACCATCCTTACTTTTTTATCCTCATAAAATTTCTCAATGAATTCCTCTTGTGCTTTGACTGCTTTGGTTCCTCCAGCGTGACCATTGTTCCAATCTTTTTCGCCAGATAAAAAGTATGATTTTCCTTGAAATGGTTGTAGCGATTCCAATTGTTCGATCAACACATTTTTTTCTTTATAAAGATTTACATCAAATGAATCACGAACGGACAAAGTAGGAGTGACGAGATTATCACCTAGAAAAACAACGGAAGCATCCTCATTGACTGTCGACCACTCTGTTTTCAATTTTTCTAACAATGGATTTTCGCCAGTGCTATATCCAGCATCTCCAAGAATGTAAAGGGTTTCGATGGGCTGTTCCGAAGTAATGGTGGACTGAGAGAATAATGGAGCCATCCACATAAATAGGAGAAAAATACAGAGCCCTTTCATTTGATAACTGGTTTGAGTAAAACAAGTTAAAATTTAATGTCAGATTTTACAACATTTAATCTGGTGTCGGGCTGAATTATGTGTCACTATAGATGCATTCATTCTGTAAAAGCCGGCTTATATTTTTAACTTGCAAGCAAACTTATTTACGTGGAAAAGAGCATTGAATTTTGTAAAGTCATTGTTGGCACCATGCGATTAGGAGTATGGGGAGAAAAAATGAACTCTGCACAAATCGAAAGATTCATTGATGAGTGTGTTGACATGGGTCTTGTGGATTTTGATCATGCAGATATTTATGGTAACTATACAGCTGAAGGTGAGTTTGGTGAAGTAATGAAAAGAAGACCCGATTTGAAGACAAAGATCAGACACACTACCAAGTGTGGAATCAAGCTTATTTCGGAAAACAGACCTGATAACAAAGTCCATTCTTATGATACTTCAGCGAAGCACATACGATGGTCCGTTGAAAACTCATTGAAGGAATTAGATATTGAGCAAATTTATTTATTGCTTATACATCGCCCAGATGTACTTATGGATCCCGCGGAAGTAGCAGAGGAGTTTACAAAATTGAATCAAGAAGGGAAAGTCGCAAATTTTGGTGTTTCCAATTTTAATGTTTCTCAATTTAATTTGTTGAACGCATACTACCCATTGGTTAACAATCAAATTGAAATTTCACCGTTGCATGTCGATGCATTCGATGATGGGGCGCTTGATCAATGTTTGATTCATAATTGTGTCCCGACAGCTTGGTCTCCATTGGGTGGAGGTACTTTGTTTGCTGCCAAAAAAACGGAAAGAGAAGAAGCGGTTTATAAGGTACTCAGTGAGCTCGCGACCAAGTACGAAGTTACAGAAGACATGATTGCACTTGCCTGGTTGAACAATCATCCGTCAGGGATTATACCAGTGTTGGGTACGACCAAAGTAGATCGGGTAAAATCTGCATTGAAAGCAAAGGATCTAATGTTGAGCAGGCAAGATTGGTACATGGTTTTGGAAGCATCTAAAGGACATCCAGTTGCATAAATGAAAGAAGAAATTACAATCCGGTCTGAAGATTTAGATGGTGCCGAGGTATCATGGTTTGCTCCCATTTGCAATGGTGATGA